>NZ_JAXCLX010000002.1:600000-881323 GCF_034044635.1 Dongia rigui | reverse complement strand
CCTAATCACCGACGTTAACCAATTGATCCGTCGCAAAACACGTCATCGTCTTACTGCATAGTGGACTTCAAACCACAGACCCAGTCAGCGAACCGACCAAGCCCTAGATCCAAAATCCGAGAAACACGAAACGGCTTTGCAACTTCATCGCTGCAATCAGGCCATTAAGACCCGCCGTCCGCGTATCCCTTCTTCTCGCTAACAATTTCAAATAGCTTGGCCCCGCAGTCACACACGGGAACCCACCAGCCAGACTCGGCCGGTGAAGCCGTGCAATATAGCGATGCCGGGATGGCGTTACAAGTCGTATGAGGCTTTCGCCTCTACCTGCTTCGCCAGATCTTGCCGGGGCTTTTCAGCCGCCGGTTCGAACCGGTAACCGACGAACCAGTCGGCCCCGTTCGGTGGGCGGCTTATAGGCGAGTCGGATTGAGACTTGCAAGCACAAAAATTTCGCCATCTTAAAAAAGTACCAAAACCCCAGCAAAACCAGCCTCTCCCCGCCTCTAGAGGAGACCCAAGGTGCGAAGCTCGTCGCGCAGATCCTCAGGGAGGTCCTCTTCCGCCATGGCCTGGCGCAGCGCCGTCCGCTGATCGGCGAGATCCGCCGGCGCATCATCCACTTCCAAATAGCGCCAGCCCTGGAAAGCCCGACGCGGGTGGCTTTCCGTCACAATCACCGTCGGGTCATAGACGATGGCGCAGTAGGGCTTGCCCTGCTCGTCTTCGACCTCATCGAGGCGTAGAATCCGATGGCGCGCGGCAATGCGCCCACGAATGACCCAATAGAGCGAGCCGCCATCCAGCACTTCTTCGGCACGCTTTGGAAACGACCGCGTCCAATGCTGGTCCTCCAATGGCTTTTTCGCAGCGCGCCGCTTGCGCTGCAGTTCTTCACGGTAGCGCACCAATTCGGCGACGCTGTCGACGCCGACGCAGAGTTTCACCAGATGGACTGTCATGCTTGTCGAGAATCGTGATGTCAGAGAGAGGAAATCAGCGAATCAGCTTTGAAACCGCCTTGAATTCGGGGGCGGCAGCCGTCCGCAGCCATTCGAACAACACCATCTCGGTCGTCACGACGTCAATGCCGGCGCCGCGCATCCGCTCCAGCGCAACCTGGCGGCTGTCCGGACGCCGCGAGCCGATCGCATCAGCAACGACGTGAACCCTCAGCCCAGCTTCACGCATTTCGAGCGCCGTCTGCAGCACGCAGACATGGGCTTCCATGCCGCAGATGATCGTGTGGCGCGTCGAATCGTTCGTCAGCGCCGCCCGCAACGCATCATTTGCAAAGCAAGAGAACGCCATCTTCTCAATCGGTTGGGTGCCTTCGGTCCGAGCCATCAACCCGGGCAGCGTGAGACCCAATCCCTTCCGGTACTGCTCGGACACAATGACGGGCACCGAAAGCGCACGTGCCGCATCGAGCAATACGCCAATTTGACGCTCGACCCAGGCCCCATCATTGATGGCCGGCGCCAGCCGCTCCTGGGCATCAACAACCAGCAGTTGAGATTTCGCTCGCTCGATCAACATGGGCACCTCGAAGAACACGCGGATTTGACGGCATTTCCACAAGCATAGCGACGGCCCGCGATTGACAAAAGTCAGCTTCCGCCTATAGTCCGGCCACAAAAGCGGCGGTCGCCACGGGAGCCGAGGGCGGCCGTTTTGCTTGTATGATCGGCCCCTTCATTTTCGAGACACAATGGGTTTTCCCGAACTGGGGCTCAGCCCCGAGCTAATTCGTGCCGTCACCGAAGCCGGTTACACCGAGCCGACGCCGATCCAGGCCCAAGCCATTCCGACGGTCCTGATGGGACGCGACGTCCTGGGCTGTGCACAGACCGGAACCGGCAAGACGGCATCCTTTACCCTGCCGATGATCGACATCCTGGCAAACGGGCGTGCCAAAGCGCGCATGCCCCGCTCGCTGATCGTCGAACCCACCCGCGAACTCGCGGCCCAGGTTGCGCAGAACTTCGAGAAATACGGCAAATATAACAACCTGAAGCACGCGCTGATTATCGGCGGCGAAGGTTTCGCCGAACAGGAAGCCAGGCTGATGGGTGGCGTCGACGTCCTCATCGCGACGCCGGGCCGCCTGCTCGATCTGTTCGAACGCGGCAAGATCCTGCTGATCGACGTGAAGATCCTGGTGATCGACGAAGCCGACCGCATGCTGGACATGGGCTTCATCCCCGATGTCGAGCGCATCGTCAGCCTGCTGCCGAAGATTCGCCAGACGCTGTTCTTCTCGGCCACCATGGCGCCGGAAGTGAAGCGCCTCGCCGACGCCTTCCTGATGAACCCGAAGGAAGTCACCGTTTCGGCCCCTGCCAGCACGGCGACCACCGTGACCCAGGGCATCATCGTGGTCGATGAGATGGACAAGCGCGAAGCGCTGCGTCGCCTCATTCGTTCCGAAAACGTCGGCAATGCGCTGATCTTCTGCAACCGCAAGGTCGACGTCGACATCCTTTACAAATCGCTGACCAAACACGGCTTCAAAGCCGTCCGTTTGCATGGCGACATGGCGCAATCCGCGCGCAGCGATACGCTGGAAATGTTTAAACGCGGTGAAGCATCGCTGATGGTCTGCAGCGACGTTGCCGCACGCGGCATCGACATCGCGGGCTTGAGCCATGTGTTCAATTTCGACACGCCGATCCATGCCGAAGACTACGTGCACCGCATCGGTCGCACGGGCCGCGCCGGCCGCGAGGGTCGCGCTTTCACCTTTGCCACGCCCTATGACGGCAAGAATGTCGCGGCCATCGTCAAACTGATCGGCAAGGAAATACCGACCGTGACGATCGAGGGTATTGCTTCCCTGCCGTTCGAAGAAGGCGATGGCCGTCGCGGTCGTGGTCGCAGCCGCGGTGCGGCAGCCCCGCGCGGTCGCGGTCGCGAGCGCACACGATCATCGCGTTCGGAAAGCGTCGAGCCAGCCACAGCGCCGGAATCGGTGTTGGCACCGGTTGTCGAAGCATCCGAATCACCGGCGGTTGAAGGCAAGTCGCGTCGCCGCCGTCGCGGTGGCCGCAAGGACTCGACACAGGCTGTGGCCGCCGATGCCGTGATCGACGCCGCCATTCCGCATCCCAGCGAAGCCTTGCATCGGCATGATCTGCTGGAAGCGAGCACCGCGCTGCCGATGACGATGGAAGTGGCGCCGGTCGATGGACAAAAGCCGATCGTTCCGGTGCAGCCGCATGAGAATCGCCATCAGCGGCGTGCCCATGCCAAGCCGCAGCACGAGGAAGACGCCATGATCGCCGGTCACGGCTTTGGCGATCATCTGCCCGCCTTCCTGCGTCGCCCGGTGCGCTTGCCCGGCGGCGACCGCCGCACAGGCAAGTGAGCTGACGCTATCGCAAGCGCGTCGGGCTAAGTTCCCCAGCCGATTCCAGAATCGGCTGGGCGACAATGGCGAGATGCGAGTTGATGCGCTTCAGATCGCGCAGGATGTCGAGATGCAGGCCACTTGTCTGCATGCTCTCGATGCGACCTGAACGCAGGCGTTCGAGGTGATTCTCGGCGGCATTGCGCTCCAACTCCCGGAATATCTGCTTCTCGGCGAATAGCTGCCTGGCCAGCTTGATGTCGCCCGACATGAAGACATTCATCGCCAGTTCCAGATTGTGCGTCAGGCGCTCGTGGATCTCGTCCAGCTCCAGCGTGCCTTCAGGCGAGAATTTGAGCTGGTACTTCACCTTCTTCGCCGCCAGCTCCATCAGGTTTTTATCCACGATATCGCCGATATGCTCGAGATTGGTGATGAACGTGATGAGATCGACCACCCGCTTCTGGTCCTTGGGGTCCATCAACTCGCGGCTGACGCCGGTGAGATACAGCTTTATCGCCTCATTGAGGCGGTCCACCTGGCTGTCGATGTCGCTGACCTGCTTGATCAGGCGTCGATCATCGGCGCGAAAGACCGCCAGCGACTGGCGCAGCATCTGCCCGACCAGATCGCCCATGCGGAGCGCCTCGCGCCCGGCATTTGCGAGTGCGATGGTCGGCTGATCTATCGGACCTTGCGACAGATAGCGCGGCTTGCTCGGATCGTCGGTATTCACCTGGTCCGGCAGCAGACGCGCCGTGAGGCGAGCGATCGGACTGGTGAACCAGATGAAGATCAGCGCCAGCGCCAGGTTGAAGGCCACGTGGTAGTTGAGTGCCTGGCGCGCCGGCTCAGCCTGCAGCGCCGCCAGATAAGGCTGCACCAGGCCGATCAACGGCACGGCCAGTGTGACGCCAATGACGCGGAAAATGAGGTTGCCGATCGGCACCCGGCGTGCCTCGGGCGGCTCGCCCGAGGTGGCGAGGATCGGCATCACGGCGCTGCCCAGATTGGCGCCCAGAATCAGCGCGAGGCCCAGGTCGATCGGCACCAGGGCCTTGGCCATGAAGCTGATGACCAGCAAGACGACGGCGAGGCTCGAGGTCGAGAGCACGGTGAGCGCGGCACCGACCAGGACACCAAACACGGGGGCGTCGCTCATCACCTGCAGAATCTGCGGCAGAAGCGGCGCATCGCGTATCGGCTCGGCCGCCTCGGTGATGAGGTGGAGACCCAGCAGCGCGATACCGAGGCCGATGATCGCCCGCCCGAGATCCTTCACCTGCGAATCTTCGAATTTATTGAACATCACCCAGCCGATGACGATCAGCAGGGGTGAAATCCAACCCACCTTGAAGGAATAGGCCTGTGCGACAAGGCTGGTGCCGAGATCGGCCCCCAGCATCACGGCCAATGCGCCGGCTGTCGTCACGAGGCCACGCGACGCGAACGAAGCGGACAAGAGGGCCGTGGCACTCGATGACTGCAGCAGGCAGGTGATGCCGAGGCCAGAGAGAAACGCGGTGAAGCGATTGCCGGTCGCTTTGCTGAGGCTCTGTCGCAGCTGTGCGCCATAGGCCCGCAGCACGCCAGTGCGCACCATGCGCAGGCCCCATAGAAGCAGCGCGGCCGCGCCGAACAAGTTGAGCAGGAAGATCATTTGTCAATCGCCTCGACTCGGGAACCGCCCCGCAGTGTCACGAAACTGTAACATACAGGGCCGGCACCGGGCGATGGCAGCCTGGAACCGACGCTTAGATCAGCGCTTGCGCCACGCTTGCGTCCGCCGTTCGAGGCCACCGGCTATCAGCACCTGCAACCCTTTGACGACGGCCGAGGTCGCCACGATCACGACGCCCATGGCGCAGGCGGTCGCCGTGTTGCCGGCGTCGTCGGTATTGATGGCGTTGATCGACATCAGCTTGGTCTCGGCGGAATAGAGGAAGATGACGGCCGAGACGGTGGTCATGGCATTGATGAAGAGATAGACGCCGATGTCAAGAATGGCCGGCAGGCAGATTGGCACGGTCACCAGCCAGAACGTGCGGTAAAACGGGACCTTGAGCGAAGCACCGACCGCCTCGAATTCGGCATCGACTTGCTTCAGCGCGGTGACTGCTGTCAGGTGGCTGACTGTGTAGAAGTGGCAGACCGTGTTGACGACCAGCACGGTCATCGTGCCGTAGATGACATTGAGCGGATTGTCGGGGGCGTTGAAGAAGAAGATGTAGGCAAGACCCAGCACAATGCCCGGCACCGCCAGCGGCACCATGGCGAGGAAATGGAGCGCTGTCCGCAGCCGCCCAGCCCCCCTGCTCTTCTCGATCAGATAGGCGCCACAAAAGATGATCACCGTGCCGATCAAGGCGACGCAGGCGGCCAACCGCAAACTATTGAAATAAGGCCCCCAGCCATCGGTACCGGCGCGGGAGAAATCATACCATTTGAGCGTGAGGCTCAAATTATAAGGCCAGAGTTTGGCCAGCGACCCGAACACCGCCATGCCGAGGACCAGCAGCAGGAAGCCGGCCACCAGCCCAACCAGGATCAAAAACAGCCGATCGATGCCGGGACGTGGCTTGGGCTGCAACGCCACCGCGCGTGCCGACAGCAAGGCGACCTGCTTGCGCTGCACGATCCGGTCGATCCCAAAGGAAAGCACCGCCGGCAGCAGCAGGATGAGACCAACGACCGCCCCCATCTGGAAATTGAACTGGCCGATCACCTGCCGATAGACATCGGTCGCCAGCACGTTATAGGAGCCGCCGATGACCTTCGGCACGCCGAAATCAGTGAAGATCAGGGTGAACACCACAAGTGCAGCACTCACCAATCCATAGCGGCACCCCGGCAGTGTCACTGTGAAGAAGATTCGCGCCGGCCGGGCGCGCAGAGATTCGGCCGCCTCATACAGTCGCGCATCCGCCACGGACAGTGCGGTCACCAAAATCATCAGCGCGTGGGGAAAGGCAAAGAAGACCTCGCCGACGACGATGCCGATCGGGCCATAAACCTCATGCCCGAACAGCACGGATTTCAGGATTCCTTGATTGCCGAAGAGATAGACCAGGGCCAGCCCCGGCAGCAGCGAGGGCGCCAGAAGTGGGATCAATGCAATGGCGCGAAAGACTCCACGCGCCCGCAGGCATGTTCGCGTCAATGCATAGGCATAGATGAAAGCCAGGCTGATGGTGACAATCGTCCCGAGGACGGCCACGTATAAGGTGTTGCCCAGGGATTGCAGCATCGCCGGGTCGTCGACATAGCGGGCAAAATTGGCAAGGCCGATGAACTGGCCATCCTTGTCCTGCACGCTCTTCGTCAACAGCGTGTAAAGTGGCAAAGCGAGTGTCACGACAAGATAGGCGCCAAGTGCCAGGAGAGCGCCGCGTGCGCCCCATTCCTCAGCGCTGACGCGCGCTTTGACGCGTGGTGCCGTGGTCGTGGCCGAGAAGGCGATGTCAGCCATGATGCGCCACGCCTTGGCCCTGGGGGAACAGCCGCACGCGATCGCGCGGCAGGGCAACGCGCAGTGCCTGGCCAGGCACAAGGCCAAGATCGCGCATCGCATTGATCGAGAAGTCGGCGCGGAGGCTCCGCCCGCAGGTCAGTCGCAATTCGGCACGGCAGAAGGAGCCGAGGAACTCCATGTGCTCGATGCGTGTCATGACGGTGTTGCCCTGCTCAGGCGCGATGCCACGCACCTGGATGTCCTCGGGTCGAATGCAAAGCGTCGCCCCCTGCCCCGCCACCAGGCCGGCGCCAGGAATGTCGAGCACGACTTCTCCCAATCGGATCGCGCGGCCCGGTTCGATTTCAACGGCGAGGAAATTCATGTGACCCACGAAATCGGCCACAAAGGCCGCGGCCGGCTGGCGATAGATCTCCATCGGCGTGCCAACCTGCTCGATGCGGCCTTCATTCATGACGACGATGCGGTCGGCAATCGCCAAGGCCTCTTCCTGATCGTGCGTCACCATGATGGTGGTCACATTGATGCGGCGCTGCAATTGCTTAAGTTCGGACCGCAAATGTTGGCGCACGCGGGCATCGAGAGCCGACAAGGGTTCATCAAGCAAAAGGAGACCCGGCGACATCGCCAGGGCACGCGCCAGGGCGACGCGTTGCTGCTGTCCACCGGAAAGCTGAGCGGGATATTTCTGTTCCTGGCCAGAGAGCCCGACCATCGCCAGAAGATCCGAAACGCGCCTGGCCATGTCGGCGCGCGACATCCTGCCCCCGGTTAGGCCATAGCCGACATTGGCCGCCACCGTCAGGTTGGGGAACAGCGCATAGGATTGGAAGACGATGCCGAAATCGCGTTGCGATGGCGGCAGGCCGGAAATATCGACACCGTTCTGGAGAATACGGCCGCTTGTCTGAATGTCGAGCCCGGCGATGGCACGCAGCAACGTCGTCTTGCCACAGCCTGACGGGCCGAGGAAGCAGACGAATTCCCCCGGATAGATGTCGAGCGAGATGCTCTTCAGCGCCTGGAAGTCGCCGAAATTCTTGCTGACGAATTCGATGCGCAGATAGGGGTTTCCGCGAGTCATGACAAGCTGCCTTGAAAAAGCGAGACGATCCCGCTGCAGATGCAGCGGGATCGTCCCTCATCACATGTGGGTCAGTGGACGCTCGTTACTTCGGTGCGTCCTTGGAGCCGAAGCTGCGCTGCCATTCGTCGAGAATGGCCTGACGGCGATCCGCCATTTCATAGAAATTGTTCGGCGAGATCATCAGCTTTTCCTCCTCGGCCGGGTAATTGGCCGGAAGGGTCGGCGTCACGTCTTTGCGGGCCAGCACCTGATAGCTCTCGTTATAGAGCTTGTTGGCCTCGGCACTTGCCGCGAAATCGGCCAGCTTCTGAGCCGCTGCGAGGTTCCTGGTGCCCTTCATGATCGCCGTCGCTTCCATGTCCCAACCGATGCCGTCCTTGGGCAGGATGACTTCGACCGGCGCGCCGTCATTGATCAGCTTGACGCCCGGATAAGCGAAGGAAATGCCGATCGGATACTCGCCGGCGCCAACCGCCTTGCAGGGCTTCGAACCCGAATGCAGGTAGGTTTTGATGTTCTCGTGCAGCTTGCCCATGTAGTCCCAGCCGCCCTTGTCGCCAAAGAGCTGCAGCCAGGCCGAGACGGTGAGGAAGCCGGTGCCCGAAGAACCCGGGTTCGGCATGACGATCTGATCCTTATAAACGGGATCGAGCAGGTCTTTCCACGAAGCGGGCTTGGGCAGGCCGAGCTTTTCCGCTTCGACCTTGTTGTAGCAGATGGCTGACGCCCAGGCGTCCATGCCGACCCAGGTCGGCCAGCCGTTGCGCTTGTCCTTGAAGTCGTCTTTGATCTGATCGAAGCCTTTGGGGCTATAGCGCTCCAGCATGCCTTCCTTGTCGAGGACCATGAGGCCCGTCGCGGCCAGACCCCAGACCACGTCGGCTTGGCGATTTTGCTTTTCGGCGAGGAGGCGCGCGGTGATCACGCCCGTCGAATCACGCTGCCATTCAATGGTGATGCCCGGATTGGCCTTCTCGAAGGCTTCCTTATAGACAGGCAGCTGCTCTTCCTCGAGCGCGGTATAGACCTTCAGCACGACATCGTCGGCGAGGCTGGCCTTCGGCGCGACGAACATGGTAGCGGCAGTCGCCAAGACCGCAGCCCCCATCAGCGCCATCTGGCGGCGCGAGATCCAATTTTTCATTTCCCCAATCTCCTGGTGTGCGATTGCCAAACGCGGCGCGCAGGAAATTGGCGGGGAAACCGCGCATCTGTGATGACGGAATTATGACGAGTATAGGTCAAACAGGGCTTTCCCGATGACCTATATAGATAATTTCGATGAATGCCATGTGGGCAGACTGCGCTTCAGCCTGCCCACATGACAAAGAGATCAAAGAATGCCTTCAGCCTTCGCCACGAACTGCTCCAGCAACTGAACGGCGTAACCGGTGCCACCCGCCGGGCAGGTCACCCGGTCCTTGCCGGCAAACTCGCGACCCGCAATGTCGAGATGGGCCCAGGGACGGTCCTCGACGAACTGTTTCAACAGCGCTGCCGCATGCGGCGCATCACCGGATTCCGCGTCGTCGGCGTGATGCTTGATATCGGCGATACGGGATTCGAGATGCTCGTCATAACCCTTGTCCAGCGGCATGCGCCACAAGCGCTCGCCCACGGCCTGCCCGGCGGCGGTGAGCTGGTTTGCCAGATCGTCGTTATTGGCGAAGATGCCGGCAAAGACCGTGCCCAGCGCCTGCTGGATGGAATAGGTCAGCGTCGCCATATCGACGATCGATTTCGGTTTGAAGCGGGAGGCGGTGTAATAGAGCGCGTCGATCAGAACCAGCCGCCCCTCGGCATCCGTATCGATCATCTCGATGGTGCGGCCGGCCAGCGTCTTTACGATATCGCCGGGCTTGAACGCCGTTCCAGACGGCATGTTCTCCACCAGGCCGACGACGCCCACGACATTGACCTTGGCCTTGCGTTCGGCAAGCGCCCGGATGAGACCGACCACGGCGGCACCGCCTGCCATATCACCCTTCATCTCATACATGCCGCCGGAGCGCTTGATGCAGAGGCCGCCGGAATCAAAGCAGACCCCCTTGCCGACAAAGGCAAGCGGCCCGTCGCCCTTCTTGCCCGGCGCACCCTGGTATTGCAGCACGAGCAGGCGCGGCGGTTTGGCCGATCCCTTACCGACCGAGAGCAATGCATTGAGGCCGAGTTTGGCCATCTGCTTTTCGTCCAGTGCCTCGACCTTGACGCCGAGTTTGCTCAATGCCTTGGTGCGGGCGACGAAGCTTTCCGGATAGAGTTCGTTCGGCGGCTCATTGGTGAGGTCGCGGGCGAGGTTGACGCCGTTCGCCAGCGCCTGCAGCCGTGCCGAAACCTTTTGTGCCGCCGCCACTTGGGTCACCACCAGGCTGAGATCTGTGAGGGCCGGCGCTTTGTCGGCCTTGGGCTTGGTGAGGAAGCGGTCGAAGCGGTAATTGCGCAAGGTAACGCCGAGTGCCAGTTCGCCGGCCATGTGGGCCTCATCGATCTGGCTGCCCTTCACCGGATCAACCAGCACCGTGGCACCGCTCTCAAATTCAGCGAGGAGATGTGCCGCGAGTGACCCGCCGGCCTCACGCAGCGACAGCGAATCCAGATCCTTGGCCGCCCCAAGACCCAGAAGAATGACGCGTCGCGCCGCCGTGCCGGCCGGCACCAGGATGTCGGCAACTTCGCCTTTCTTGCCCTTGAACCGGGGCAGCGACAGGCTGCGCTGCAATGCACCAGAAAGCGCCTTGTCCAGCGCCTCGCCGCGCGGGCCCAATTTGCCGCCCTCGGCAATGAGCACAACGAGAACGGCGGCGCGCGCTGCCGGCTTGGCGACGAATTCGATCTTCATAAGAAATCCTCGGGACTGAAATAAGAACGGAAAGTGGGCCGAGCATAGCCATACTCGGCCCCATCCGACAATCCGCTGGATTTATGAGATGCTAGCCGAGCGCGCCCACGGTATGGATGATGCCCGAGCTGAGGCGCCGCACCAGGGTATAGAGCCCGGCGATCGGTCCGAAGATGGCCTGATGCTCCCGTTCATAGGTCTGATGCCAATCGCCGACATAGGTCGACGCCTCGCCGAAATCGCCCTCGAATTTCAGTTGCTCGACCTTCGGGAATATCATGCTGAGCTTGCGCATGGCGTCGTCGATTTCCAGATGGAAGATCTTGGAGACCAGCTGCTGGCGCGTGATGTTGTGCTGGTCCGAGAAGTCCGGAATATGCGCGCTCAAGGTAAAGATGCGCATGATGAGCGCGATGCGGAGGCCGTGCATGAGGCGCAGATTGGTCCGCGTCTCGTCGCTGATCTTGGCCTGTGGCAGCCCAACAAGGGCCAGACCATCGCGCAGATCCAGCATGTCGCGCTGGAAGACGCGATAGATCTTGGCAAGTTTCTCATAGACCCGGTCGCCTTCCAGATGCTCGGCGACATGGCGCAGTTCCGCCGCCGCGGCTGGATCCTTGGCCTGATAGGCGCGCGAAAGCCATTGGCCGGGATCGAACAAATCGACATAGCATTTCAGCGCTTCGAGATCGGTGAAGGACAGGGCCCAATCCACCATGCCCAGAAGGCGCCGACAGCGTGGCGATGCTTGATAGAGACGCTGGAACCGTTCGGGGTCGCGGGCGATCGCCTGCCCCACGCCGCCAACCGTGTTGGCCAGCATGCCAAGCTGTTGCAGGATGCCGTTATGCGGGATGGCGCGCATCTCCTTCGGGTGCATGAGGTTGACGCGCTGCGCCAACCCCTCATGCTCGCGCTTCACCGGCCGGGACCCGCTGGTAAACAGCAGGTTGCCGCCGAACGTATCGAGCAGCGCCGCGTAGGCCGGATCATTCATCACGTCTTCGTTGAAGCGCCGGATCGTGATGAAGAATTCCTTCACGTAATCTTCGTCGTGCCGATAGGCGGGATCCGATTCAACGTCGTCGGTCGGGATTGGAAGCATGTATTCGAGAATGCGGGTGACTGAGGCCAGGGCGACATCGGGCGAGATGAAGTAGAGATAGCCATCACCGCCCTGAAAACTGGCCTCTTCCTTCACCCGGATTCCGGCCTGCGCGAAATTCTGCCGACTGACCGGCGAGGCGATGTATTCGAGACGCGCCCGGAAATTTTCGGGATGCCCGCCACGGCCGATCGATTCACCATGGGTATCGAAGATCACGACCTCGACATCGTCGAAGCCACGCTGGCGCAGCAATTCGGCAAGCTTCAAGCGCAGCCACTCGACGGAGATGGCCGCCACGGTTTGTCCCAGATGTCGCCCGGCATCGGAGAATCCGGTCTGGATGCAGACCCGCCCGCGCTGGCGAACGTAAGCTGCAAAGGCCGGGTTCTGCAGGCATTCGTCGATCACGCGGATACCGCGCTCGAAGGCCTTGGTGGTCTCGAACAGAGGCGAGATATCGACCTTGCCATCGACGCCGAACAGCTTGGCGAAATAGAGGGCCGCCAGCAATGTGAGCGGCGTCTCCGTTTCCGCGATCAGAAAGCGCACCGGCACGGTCGCGTCGATGTATTTCAGCATCTTGGCGACGATCATGAACAGCCGCTTGGCCGAGGTTCGTTCCGCCAGGATCGACGCAAAATTGATCTGCACCGGCTTAACGGTTTGCAGCAGCCTGGTGATCTTCGCAATGTAGGAACGCTTGTGCGCCGGATCATCCGGTGCCGCTTCCATATCGATCAGCTTGCGGATGGCGTTGTGAATCTGCACCGCGTTCAGTCGAACATGCGTGTGCGCCAGCCCCAGCCCATGGTTGGCAAGTTCCGCCCGCAGGACGATCAACTTCCGGCGCTGGTCAGGCGTCTTGGAGAGCGCGATGGCGCGGTTGATGAGTTCGAGCAGTTGCGCCGAATCGATCAAACGCAGATCGCGCCCGTCATGCATGCGCTTGGCAATGCGGCGCACCTCCTCGGCCCAGGCCAGGGGCGCCTCGCCTTCCTTCTTGCCGCCCTGGAAGACCGCGATTTCGTCTTCCGCCTCCTTGATTGCCAAAGCCAGGCGGCTTTCCAACAGCTCCAGCAGATGGACAAGGTCGACATTCGCACGCTTTTGATCGACACCCGCCCGCAATTCCTCGACGACCTTCACATAGCGCTGAAGCTGGAGGACCTGGATCTTGAGGCGGGTGAAGAGCGTGTCGCTCCATTTGATGTCAGAGCGCCCATCGAGGTCATAGCCAACCCAGCTTGCGACCGTCATCAGGCGCGGCGACAGTTGCTCCCATTCCGCCGGATAATGCTCGGCCGCCACATCCAGGGCAATTTCATAGGCGCGGCGCAAGGCGACGTGGATGTTGGCGATGGCCGCGACCGACATCTCGTATTCGTAAGCAAGATCGAGCTTTTCCGGCGGCCGGTGCTCGACGGCGCGGGCATCGGCCAGAATTTTCCGGCGACGCACGGCCGGCAGCTTTTGGCTACCCGCGCCGCGATTGATGCCCAGTTCCGCCAGGAGCCGGACCATCTCGTGGGATTGGCTGAAGGTCGGATGGCCGGTGATCACGATGCCAAACAGCTCGCGTTCGACGGCGGCCTTGAAGGCTTGGAACGGAATGCGCGCCCCCTTCCCCTTACCCGCCGGGCGCCGCGATCCAGCGGCTAGGGCCTGGAAGACATCGCGCAACTTCTGCTCGTTGCGCTTGGGGTCGCTTTCGCCGAGATAGCTCTGCAGGCGATCGGCGCGATGCTCGAAGGCGCCGGCTGTCAGTTCCTGGATCAATGTCTCGATGCCACCCAGCGACAGCTTGCCCTGGTCGAGCCGCTTGCCAACTTCAAGCGCCAGGAGCTTGACCGAATTGCCGAACGGGTTGCGTTCGCGCAGGCCGGCGAGGTCCCCGAACACGGCCCGCAGGTCACGCTCGGCCTTGGCGGCATCGAAGCCCTTTTCGGCCGGAAACATCCGTTCCAGGGCTTTCAGGCCAGGCTCCAGCCCGGATCCCCTGGCCGGCTTGTGGATCGCCGGTTTGACGCGCAAAGCCGCCACATCACCACCCCGCGACGTTGCCCGCTTCGCCGTGCTCATCCACCCCTCCAGGTCATAAAAATGCTGCGCCGAACGGGCAACAGTACCGCGCTCGGCGCAACTGCAAAAGAACTTTTGTGCAGCGCAAAAAAACGAGGCGTCAGCCGCGCAAGGCTGCCAAAGCCGTCTCTCCCAGCTCCGCCGGGCTGGGCGTCATATGGATACCGGCCGCGCGCAGGGCTTCGATCTTCTCAGCGGCACTTTCGCCACCACCTGAGACAATTGCCCCGGCATGCCCCATCCGCCGCCCGGGAGGAGCGGCTTTCCCGGCAATGAAACCGATGACCGGCTTCTTGCGCTTTTCCTGTTTCAGAAACTCGGCCGCGTCGATCTCCGGCGTTCCACCGATTTCGCCGATCATGATGATGGCCTCGGTCTGGTCGTCGCCGAGAAACAGTTCCAGGATGTCGACGAAACTCGACCCATTGACCGGATCGCCGCCGATGCCGACGACAGTCGTCTGGCCGAGGCCGACGGAAGTGGTCTGGGTCGCCGCTTCGTAAGACAGGGTGCCAGAGCGCGAGACGATGCCAACCTTCCCGGGTTTGTGAACATAGCCCGGCATGATGCCCATCTTGCATTGATCCGGCGTGATCACGCCTGGGCAGTTGGGGCCGATTACACGCGAATTCGTCCCCTTCAGTTCCTTGCGCACGCGCGCCATGTCATGAACGGGGATCCCGTCGGTGATGGCGACGATGGTTTCGATCCCGGCATCGATTGCCTCCATGATCGAATCCATGGCGTAGATCGGCGGCACATAGATGATGCTGGCATTGGCACCGGTCCTGGCACGCGCCTCGTGCACGGTGTTGAAGACGGGCAGGCCCAGATGCCGACTGCCACCTTTTCCCGGCGTGACACCGCCCACCATCTGCGTGCCATAGGCAATGGCCTGTTCCGAGTGGAAGGTGCCTTGCGTGCCAGTGAAGCCCTGGCAGATGACCTTGGTGTTCCGGTCGATGAGAATAGCCATGGTTCAAGCCCTCTTCATAAGCGCAACATTGCCGCGGGTCGCCTCGACGATTTTCTGTGCCGCATCCGAGAGCGTCGTCGCCGTGATGATGGGAAGGCCGGATTTCTCGAGGATCTCGCGCCCCAATTCGACATTGGTGCCTTCGAGGCGTACGACCAGCGGCCGGTCAAGGCCAACCTCCTGCGCCGCACCGACAATGCCTTCGGCGATGGAGTTGCAGCGCATCATGCCGCCAAAGACATTGACCAGAATGCCCTTCACGCCGGGATCGTTGAAGATCAGCTTGAAGGCGCGCGCCACGCGGTCTTTGGTGGCGGCGCCGGCGATATCCATGAAGTTCGCCGGCTGGCCACCGAAATGCTGGATGATGTCCATCGTCGCCATCGCGAGGCCGGCGCCGTTCACCATGCAGCCGATATCACCGTCGAGCTTTACATAGTTGAGATCATGCCGCGCGGCTTCAAGTTCCAGCGGATCGACTTCGTTGTCGTCGCGCAGATCCTGAATGTCGTTGCGCCGGAACAGCGCGTTGTCGTCGAAGATCATCTTGCAATCGAGGGCGACCAATCGACCGACGCCCGTCACCACCAGCGGGTTGATCTCGATCATCACCGCATCCAGGCTACGGAAGGCCTTGTTCACAGCCATGACGAGACGCACGAACTTGTGCACTTCGCGCTCCTTCAGGCCGAGTTCAAACGCCACCTGCCGCGCCTGGAAGGCACGCATCGGTGTTGCCGGCTGCATGTCGAGGCGAATGATCTTTTCCGGATGCTTCTCCGCAACCTCCTCGATATCCATGCCGCCTTCGGTCGAGGCAATGAGGCTGACGCCACCGGTCTTGCGATTGATCAACTGGGCGACATAAAGCTCGCGCGAGATATCGCTCGCCTGCTCGATATAGACCTTTCGCACCAGCCGTCCTTCGGGACCTGTCTGATGCGTCACCAATTGCATGCCCAGCATCTGGTCAGCGGTCGCCACCACTTCCTTGATCGAGCGGCAGACCTTGACGCCGCCGGCCTTGCCACGCCCACCGGCATGGATCTGCGCCTTGACGACCCATGTCGGGCCGTCCAGTTCTTCGGCGATCGATTCCGCTTCAATGAGATTGTGCGCGACGTCGCCGCGTGGCACAGGCACGCCGAAACGCCGCAGCAATTGCTTGGCCTGGTATTCATGGATATTCATCGCCGACTCTCCCCTATCGACTTTGCGCTGACGACAGGCCGAGTTCGACCGTGGCGCCTTTTTTTACCGCGCGATGATGGATCTGGATGTCTTGCTGCGTTCAGCAGGCCGATTGACCAAGCGATCGGATATTTCCCCGACCCCCGCATCCGGCATGCGATCACTCTGGTCGCATGAGGGGATGACGACTTCTTGAACGTGCCCGGTTTCAGCAACCTGTGGCACATGTCCGGTCATTCGTCCGGGCGCTATTGGCGACCCGCGATCATCTTATCTGGGGGTGGCTTTCTCACTGTCCCAGATTCGACTAGCATGATTGCGAAAGCGTCACGAGTCGTCGGCACCCTGCAACATGGCTAAAGCGATCTTGAATCGAATTCATCAACGCACCGCAATGACATCGCTAACAATGACTTTGTTGCTGTTGAGCGCTTGTGCAGAAAGACAATTGCCGATTTCAACGCCGACCAGCACCAGCATCGCGCCGGCAGTGGTGCCGCCACCAGCTTACGTCAGCTATGAAGACATATCTTGCGTGCCCTATGCGCGCCTTGCCTCCGGCATCAACCTGCGCGGCGACGCCTACACGTGGTGGGACAACGCGGCGGGCATCTACCAACGCGGTAATGCGCCGGCACCGGGGGCCGTCTTGGTACTGGCGCAAACCAGCCGGCTGCACAGCGGCCATGTCGCCGTCGTCCAACAGGTCATCAGCTCACGCGAGATTGTGGTTAGTCACGCCAATTGGGTACCTGGCCAGGTGATCAACGGCCAGCACGTCTACGACGTTTCACCGCAGAATGACTGGACCATGCCACGCTTCTACAATTTGGAAGCTGGGGTTTATGGCAGCGTCTATCCGGCTTATGGCTTCATCTACAACGTCGCTGCCAATGCCGCGCCGGCACCGGTTGCTTCAAGCGGCCAGATTGGGCTGCCGCCGCAATAGCCCGCGCTGCTGCAGGTCGAGTACCGTGTCGCGCAGCGATTGACCAAGTGGCCGGCATTGCCAATGGAGCTCCCGCTGGGCCTTGCTGCAATCGAATGCCATCGAGGAACGCGCCAGCCTCACCCCCGTCAACGGTGCCATCGGCGGCTTCTTGGTGACATTGGCCACGCCCTCGCTGACCAGAGCGGAAACATAGGCCAGCCAATAAGGCACCTTATGCGTCGGCATGGCGAGGCCGGTCAGTTGCTGAAGTTCGACCAGCAAGCGGCCGAGGCTGAGATTTTCGTGACCGAGGATATATCGCTCGCCGATCCGTCCATGCTCGGCGGCGAGCAGATGGCCAAGCGCTGCATCCCGGCCATCGACCAGATTGAAGTCGCAATCGAGATAGGCAGGGGTTGTCCCGTTGAGGAAGCCCAGGATCATCTTGGTAGGGGGTGTCAGCAGGAAATCGCCTGGGCCGATCGGCATGGTCGGATTGACGATCACCAGCGGCATGCCGGCATTGGCAGCGGCCTGTGCGGCTTCTTCGGCACGGAACTTGGACCGGCAGTAAGGCCCCGGCACATCGTTAACACTGTGGCGCACATTCTCGTCGATCAGGGCATTCTGCGAGCCGCGCGGGGCATTGATATTCTTGAGAATAGATTCCGTTGACGTGTAGACGAACCGGGCGATCTTGGCCTCTGCCGCCGCGTCCAACACCCGGCACGTGCCCTCGTAATTCACCTCATGGAAGGTCGCGGGGTCGGCGGCCCAAAGATTGGGATTGGCGGCGAGGTGATAGACACGCTCAACCCCGGCCATCGCCCGGGACAGCACGGCCCGGTCGCGGATCGAGCCCTGGCGCAGTTCGACATTCGCCGGCAATGGCAGGCCCGACGGTTGCGGCCAATCACGCAGATCGAGGACCCGGACGCGCTCCCCGCGGGCACTCAGAAGGGACACCAGATGCCGGCCCATGAAACCGCAGCCACCCGTCACCAATGACAGGCGCGCCTCACCCGACTCCGTCCCTAGCATGTATATTTCCGCATCATGATGATCCCTTTTCGCCTGCTTGCGGTCGCTGCCGGGTTCGCCGCCCTTGTCGTGCTGCCCGGTTCTGCGCGCGCTGAGATCAAGGCTGAATTGGCGGCAAACTATATTCGACATCTGTTCGACACAAGTATGCGCGAGAACGCCAACGCGGCCGCCCTCTGTCCATCGATCGCCCAGTTTGGCCGCTTTGCCGCCGGCCATGCCTGGCGGTTGCTGCCGCCCAGCGAGCGGCCCCGCTTGGCGGATGGCTTTTGCAACCTTGCCGTCGACGCCGTCACGCGACTGCACCTGACCTATCCGGGGCTCCGTCTGAAGCTGGACCGGACCCTGCCAGCGGCCCAGGGCATGGTACTCGTTTCAAGTTCGGTGACGCGGCCGACGGACCTGGCGACCTGGCCGGTGGAGTGGCAGCTTGCCACGACAGGCGCTGATCTGCGTCTCGCGGACCTGCGCATACTTGGCCTGTCCCTGGGCATTTTTCTGCGCAGCCTCGCCAATGCGGGAACCACGGCCGATTCCGCCAGCGCAGACGTTATCCTGGCCCGTTGGCGGCAAGCCCTCGATCGCGCCCTGCCGCCCAAATGATGACTTCCCAACCTCGGTCTGCTATTTACCGAGCCTGCATTGGGCTCTTCGATCAGGTGGATAAAACCTTGAATAGTCTTGGAAATCTTGTCAGGAATCTGACCCTCGCCGGTCTGTTGCTGGTCGTCATGGCCGCGCCCATGGCGACGCCTGCCCTCGCCCATGCCATCATCGTCTCGTCCGTACCCGCAGCGGGCGCCACCGTTGCCGGGCCGGACATCGACCTCGCCATCACGTTCAACGTCCGGGTCGATGCCGACCGCTCGAAACTGACGCTGACGGGCCCAGATGGCAGCAGCGCCGATATCGCCATCCTACCCAATGACAGCCCGGCCGTTCTCTCAGGGCATCTCACGGGGCTTAAAGCGGGGGTCTATTCGGTGAGGTGGCAGGTGCTGGCGACGGATGGGCATATCACCCGTGGCGACGTCAACTTCACGGTCACCCCGTGACCCGCCACATTCGCTAACCAACTGCCTGGACCCGCCTTGTCGCTTCTTCTCGACATCTTCGGTTTTCTCAGTGTCCTGCTGTCGGGTTTCGGCCGGTCTGCACAATGCATCTATGTTGGCAGCCTCGCCTTCCTGTTTCTGGCGGCCCGGCCGCTTTGCAATTCCGCCAATGCCGCAGATGCCGCCGTCATCGACATGACGAGGCGCATCGCTTTCTTTGCCGCAGCCTTCATGTTTGCCGTGCTGGCTGCGAATCTTTGGGCGCATACGGCCATTCTTGCCGGCACGACCGATGGCAGCTACCTCAATGCCCTCGGTGGAACCTACGCCACGGCACAATTACTGCGCCTGGGTGCGGCACTGGTCGCTGTCCTTCTGTTGGCGCGGCGCGGGGGCGCCAGCGATCTTCCCCTTCCCTTCCTTGCCCTCGCCGACATCTTTGCCGGCATCGCCACCAGCCACGCCGCGGCACGGCTGGATAACCAGAACATCCTCATTGTGGCGACCGCTCTTCACCATTTGGGTGCCGCAATCTGGATCGGCGGGCTGCCGGCCTTTCTCTATGCCGTCGGCAAGCTGCCGGCAGGGCCGGTCCTCGAACGCATCGGCCTGCGCTTTTCCCATTTGTCGGCACTCTCCGTGCTCGCGATCGCTGCCTCCGGCATCGTCATGCTGGTCTATTACGTCGGCTCGCCCGAGGCGATGTATGGCACCGCTTATGGCATGATGCTGGGTACCAAGAGCATCCTGTTTTTGACCCTGCTCGGGCTCGGCGCTTTCAATGCCTTTGCGGTACGACAATTGGCCAGCGGCAGGGCGGCGCCGCTCCTGCGCCTCAAGCGCTTTGTCGAGGTCGAAATCGGCATCGGCCTCACAGTCCTGTTTGTTGCCGCGTCGATTACCTCATTGCCGCCGGCCATCGATCTCACTGAAGGACGCGCCACCCTCAGCGATATTGTCGGGCGCCTGGAGCCGAAATGGCCCTCGCTCAGCAGCCCCGACAAAAGCACGCTGGCCTATTATGAAGAGCAGCGCCAAGCGAGCGACGGCATGGGCCAGGACATGCTCAGCCATATGCAGGTCTACGTGCCCGGTTCCGGCGTGCCACTGCCGCGCAATGCGGAAGACATCGCCTGGTCGGAGTATAACCACCACTGGGCCGGCATCTTCGTCCTGCTGATCGGTGTCCTTGCCCTGCTGGAGCGCGGGGGGCGGGCGCCCTGGGCCAAGCACTGGCCCCTGCTCTTCATCGGGCTTGCCGGCTTTCTGTTCGTGCGTTCAGAAGCGGAGGGCTGGCCGTTTGGTTCACTGGGCCTGATCGAGAGCATGCGCGATCCTGAATTCGTGCAGCACAAGCTCTTCATGGTGCTGATTACGGGATTCGCCGGATTCGAATGGAGTGTTCGAACCGGCGTTCTGACCCGCAACTGGGCGCGCTATGTCTTTCCACTGCTGAGCGCGGTTGGCGGCATGATGCTGCTGACGCATTCCCATTCGATCGCCAATGTGAAAGAACTATTGCTGATCGAAATGACCCATATGCCGATTGCCGTCTTGGGGATATGGGCGGCCTGGGCGCGCTGGCTGGAATTGCGGCTGGACGGACGCGGTCGAGCGATCTGCGGCTGGTTGTGGCCGACCTTCTTCTGCCTGGTGGGTATCGTCCTCATTCTTTATCGCGAGATTTGATCTGATGTTGGAAGCATTTGTCAGCCGCCTGGTGGCCTGGAGTGAGCGTCGCGCCGTCCTGCTCGTGATCCTGTCGCTGCTGTTGACCGTCACGGCCGGTGCCTTTACGGCGCGACATCTCGGGATGGATACCGATACGGCCAACATGATCTCGCCGGATCTACCGTGGCGGAAGGAACTGGCGCATTTCAACACGCTGTTCCCACAGAACACGGGCCTGCTGGTGGTGATGATCGACGGCAAGACGCCGGACGCCGCCGAGGATGCCGCTGCGGCCCTGTTCGCCAAGATCCAGACCCGGAAGGATCTGTTTGCAACCGCGCGTCGCGCCGATGGCGGACCCTATTTCGAGAAATATGGCCTGCTCTTCCTGCCCGTCGATCAGGTGCAGAAGATTGCAGATGCCGTCATCGAAGCGCAGCCCTTCATCGGCTCCCTGACCCAGGATCCAAGCCTCCGGGGCCTGTTCGACGTGTTCTCGCTCGCCATGGATGGGATCATTCAGAAGGCCGCCAGCGTCGATCGACTGGAAAAGCCGCTATCGGCGATATCAGGCACCCTCAGCGATGCGCTGTCCGGCGGGCGCCAGGCCATGTCATGGCAAACTCTGCTGCTGGACCGGCCGACCGAGCCACGTGACCTGCGGCGTCTCATTCTGACTCAGCCAAACCGGGACTTCGCCGCGCTGAAGCCCGGCGCCGCAGCGACCGGCTTCATCCGGGAGTCGATCAAGGAACTGGGGCTGACGCCAGACACCGGCGTGAGCGTGCGCCTGACCGGGCCAGTGGCACTGAATGATGACGAGTTTGCAACTGTCGCCGAGGGCATGGGTTGGGCGCTCATCATCTCGACGGTCCTCGTCCTGTTGTGGCTGTTCATGGCCCTGCGATCGGTCAAGCTCATCCTGGCAACATTCGTCACTCTCATCGTCGGCCTCATCCTGACCTTTGCCTTTGCGACACTGGCGGTCGGGAAACTCAATCTCATCTCCGTGGCCTTTGCGGTGATGTTCATCGGCCTCTCGATCGATTTCGGCATCCAGTTCGGCGTTCGCTACGGCCAGGAGAAGCTCGAGGGCGGCCTCGCTGGCGCATTGGTGCGCACTGGCACGGCCATGGCCCGGCCACTGACGCTGGCAGCCATCGCGATTGCCGTGGGTTTTGCCGCCTTCATCCCGACGGATTACCGCGGCGTTTCAGAACTCGGCAAAATCGCAACTGGCGGCATGGCCATTACCCTGGTGCTGAACCTAACGCTTCTGCCGGCACTTCTTGCCCTCTTCAAACCCAAGGTTCTGGCCGGCGAGTTGGGCTTTGCGTGGGGTCGGGCGGCGGACACGTGGCTTGTGCGCCACCGTCGCTCCGTTCTCGTTTTCTGGGCCGTCCTTGCGCTTGCCGGGCTCGGCCTGTCGCCACGCCTGGAATTCGACTTTCATCCGCTTCACCTCAAGGATCCCAAGGTCGAGTCCATGGCCGCGATCCTTGACCTGATGAAGGATCCGATCCGCTCGCCTTATGCCATCGAGATCGTCGCCAAGGATGCGGCTTCCGCGGACGCGCTGAAGGAAAAGCTCTCCAAGCTGCGTGAGGTCTATGCCGTTATCTCGGCATCCAGCTTCGTGCCGAAAGACCAGGAGGCGAAACTTGCCATCCTCCAGGACCTGCAATTGCTGATGGGCGTCACGCTGGAACCGGTGACGACAAAACCGGCGCCGACCACCGACGAGATCCGCGCCTCACTGAAGCAATGCGCCGCCAAGCTACGCGAGGCGCTGCCGTCTTCCGACAAGGCTCAGCAATTGGCGCGCCTGCTGGACCAGGCCGCCGGCGCCGACCCGTCGCTCTACCCGGAACTGCAGCGCATGCTGGTCGATGGCCTGATGCCGCGCATGAAGATGCTGGCCTCGGCCCTGACGGCCGAGAGCGTCAGCCTCGACACCCTGCCGGATGAGATCAAATCGCAATGGGTCGCGGCTGATGGCGAGATGCGCCTGACTGTCATGCCAAAGGGTGACAGCAACGACAGTGCGGTGCTCGCGAACTTCGTAAACGCCGTCCGCAGCGTCGCGCCCGAAGCCACCGGACCGGCCGTGCAGATCTATGAATCCGGTCGTGCCGTGACGAAGGCCTTCCAGATCGCCAGCCTGACGGCGGTGATAGCGATCGCTGTGCTCCTGGTGGTCATTCTCCGTCGTCCGCGCGACGTGATCTACGTCATGCTACCCCTGCTGCTGACCGCGCTTGGCACGATCGTCGTTTGCGTCAGCTTCGGCCTGAAGCTGGACTTCGCCAATATCATCGCCTTGCCGCTGCTGCTCGGCATCGGCGTCGCCTTCGACATCTATTTCGTGGTGAACTGGCGGCGTGGTATCACCAATCCATTGTCGACCAGCACAGCGCGCGCCGTGTTGTTCAGTGCGCTGACGACCGGCTCATCTTTTGGCAGCCTTGCCATGTCGAGTCATCCCGGCACGGCCCGCATGGGCTTGTTGCTGTTGATCGCTCTCGGCATGCTGCTCGTCGTGATCTTCGCGTTCATGCCGGTGCTGATGGGTAAGCCGCCCAGCGACGCCCGACAGGCATAAAAAACCGCAAAAAAAGGGGCGGGCGATTCGTGGCCGCCCGCCCCTCTTGGTCCCTCAGGGAAGCCCGTGTCAGGCTTCTTTCTTGAGATCTTCGATCTTCTGTTCGAGCGAGGCAATGAGGGCATCCGGGCCGCCATCGACAACGACTTTGGAAAAGTCAGAGCGCATCTGCGCCATTTGCGAGATCGAGCCGGAGAGATAGATGTCGATCACGCGCCAGACATTCTGGTTGAAGCGGAACAGATAGTTGAGTGCGACCGGCTCCCCGTTCGAGCGAATGAGCTTGCTCTCGACCAGCGTGCGGCTATCGCCTGCAGGCGTTGCTTCGCCGACTTCGAACTTCTGGTTCTTGAAGGACTTGAAGCGCGCGGCATAGGTCGTGACCATGTACTTGTTGAAGGTCACCAGCACGGCACCCTTCTTCTCGCCCGACATCTTGGTCCATTCCGGACCGACCGCAATCTTGCACATCGTCGCGACATCGAAGGTATTGTTCAATACCGGCTCGATCTTTTGATATCGGCCGTCAAAGCCGAGTTCCGCGCCGTGCTGCATGCAATCGAGCAACGTCGCATAGAACGCCTTAACCAGATCGACAGGTTCAGCACCTTGCGCGAGGGAAAGGCTCGGTCGCAAAGCCGCAGCCGCGCCGATCATCACCAGCGCCTGGCGGCGGGACACACGCAAAATGCTCATGCCCGTGCGCTCGCCTCGGCCACGCCCAGGGCAGTCAGAGCCTCGCTGACGATATGGCGGGCATTGAGACATGCCACATCGTATTGCTTTTGCGGGGCATCGTGATCGATGCAGGTATCGGGCAGCGTCATCGGTCGGATCTTCAAGCCTTTGTCCAGGGCACCGCTCTTGGCCAGGAACTGTAGGACATGTGCGGCAAAGCCGCCAATGGCGCCTTCCTCGATCGTGATCAACACTTCGTGTTCACGCGCCAGGCGCTTCACCAGATCTTCATCGAGCGGCTTGCAGAAACGTGCGTCGGCGACCGTGCAGCTCAATCCCTTGGCCCCGAGTTCATCGGCGGCCTTCAGCACTTCAACCATCCTGGTGCCGTAATTCAGGATCGCGATCTTGGTTCCCTCGCGCACGATACGGCCCTTGCCGATCGGCAGCACTTCGCCGCGCGTCGGCAGATCAAGGCCGATGCCCTCGCCACGCGGATAGCGGAACGCGACCGGGCGATCGTCGATCGCCGCGGCTGTCGCCACCATATGCATCAGCTCCAGTTCATCGGATGGCGCCATCAGCACGAAATTCGGAAGGCACCCCAGATAGGCAATGTCGTAATTGCCGGCATGGGTCTGACCGTCAGCCCCCACCAGACCCGCGCGATCAATGGCAAAACGCACCGGCAGGCTCTGAATGGCGACGTCATGCACGACCTGATCGTAGCCGCGCTGCAGGAAGGTCGAATAGATCGTGCAGAACGGCTTCATGCCTTCCGTCGCCATGCCGGCGCAGAACGTCACGGCGTGCTGCTCGGCGATCGCAACGTCGAAGGTGCGATCCGGGAATTCCTTGCCGAAGGCGTCAAGGCCGGTGCCCGACGGCATGGCCGCGGTGACGGCGACGATCTTGTCGTCAGCCTTGGCCTCGGCAATCAGCGCCTTGGCATAGACGCCGGTATAGCTGGGCGCCTTGGGTGCCGATTTCTGCTGAACGCCGGTGGCGACGTCGAATTTGACGACGCCATGGTAGCGGTCGGCAGAGTTTTCGGCCGGGGCATAGCCCTTGCCCTTTTGTGTTACGACATGGACCAGGACCGGACCGGGCTCATCGGATTTAGCCAAGTTCTGCAGGACCGGCAGCAGATGGTCGATGTTGTGACCATCGATCGGGCCGACATAGTAAAAGCCGAGTTCCTCGAACAAGGTGCCGCCGCCCGAGATGATGCCGCGGGCATATTCCTCGGCCCGCGCCGCCATCTTCTGCAGGCGGTTGGGCAGGATCCGCGACACGTCTTTCGCGAAATGGCGCAGCGAGCGGAACGATGTCGATGAGAGCGACCGCGAAAGATAGGCCGACAGCGCGCCCACCGGCGGCGCGATCGACATGTTGTTGTCGTTGAGGATCACGATCAACTTTGTGTCGAGCGATCCGGCATTGTTCATGGCTTCGTAAGCCATGCCGGCCGACATCGAGCCGTCGCCGATGACGGCGATGCAGGCGCGCTTGCGGCCCTGCATCTCGCTGCCGACCGCCATGCCGAGGGCGGCAGAGATGGAGGTCGATGAATGGGCGGTGCCGAACGGGTCGTATTCCGATTCCGAACGCTTCACGAAGCCGGACAAACCGCCGCCTTGGCGCAGCGTCCGAATCCGGTCGCGCCGGCCGGTCAAAATCTTATGCGGATAGGCCTGATGTCCTACATCCCAGATCAGGCGATCGTAAGGCGTATCGAATACGTAGTGGATCGCCGTGGTCAACTCGACAACGCCGAGTCCGGCGCCCAGATGCCCGCCCGTCACCGAAACGGCATCAATGGTCTCCTGGCGCAATTCGTCCGCCAACTGGCGCAGGTCCGAGGGGTCGAGCTGGCGCAGTTGGGCCGGCGTGACGACGCGGTCGAGCAAGGGGGTTTTGCTGGTCAAGAGATCGAGCCTTTTACCGATTATAATGGCGCACAGCCTGGCGGTCAGTGATCAACCTAACGCCAGCGAATGTGACAGTTCATCGTTATCCGAATCCGGCTGCTTATAGGCAAAACGCCGGCAAAGTGCCACCCCTTTCCCGGATATAATACCGTCGACGGGCAGCAAAACCCCCGAAATGGTTGACCAAATCGTTAGATTATTGCGCATTGCACCATACCGAACCCACTGCTAACCCAGCTATGGGGTATTTTCAGTGGCAACAGAAGGCAATTCTGTGTAAACGGTCCTTTCAGTCCCGGCTGCCCACAGCGTTTCAACTGTGTTGCGATCTGGCGCCAAGACTGAGCGCCGAGCTAGGGTATTTGTCTTTTTTTCTGTTGAACAGAGTGGATCGATTGGCATGCGGGTAGTTTTGGCTCAGCCGCGCGGTTTTTGCGCCGGTGTCGAACGCGCGATCGAGATTGTCGAGCGTGCGATCGAGCGTTTCGGACCGCCGGTCTATGTCCGGCACGAGATCGTGCACAATCGTCATGTCGTTGAAGGCCTGCGCGCCAAGGGCGCCGTCTTTGTCGAGGAACTCGACGAGATTCCCGAGGGCCGCTATGCGATCTTCAGTGCGCACGGCGTTTCGAAGACAGTCGTCCAAGCGGCGCGCGAGCGTGGCCTCAATGTCATCGACGCCACCTGCCCGCTCGTCTCCAAGGTCCATACCGAGGGCACGCGCTATGCCGACCAGGGCCGCCAGGTCATTCTGATCGGCCACGCCGGCCATCCGGAAGTCGAAGGCACGATGGGCCAGGTTCCCGGCGGTGTCCTGCTGATCTCCACGACCGATGACGTGGCCAAGCTCGAGGTCAAGGATCCAAGCAAGCTCGCCTATATCACGCAGACGACGCTGTCGGTTGATGACACGAAGGCCGTGATCGAGGCGCTGAAAGAGCGCTTCCCGGAGATCGTCGGGCCCAGCACCAAGGACATCTGCTATGCGACGCAGAACCGTCAGCAGGCCGTCCGTCAGCTTTCCGAGCAGGTCGATCTGGTACTGGTCATCGGCGCACCCAACTCGTCGAATTCCAACCGGCTGAAGGAACTGGCCAAGGAACTGGGCATTAAGAGCTACTTGATCGAAGACGCCTCGCAGCTGAAGCCGGAATGGCTCGCCGACGTGCATTCGGTCGGTGTCAGCGCCGGCGCCTCGGCACCGGATGTCCTGGTCCAGGATCTTGTCGCGCGCCTCCAGGAATTGAAGGACGTGCAGGTCGAATTGATGGCGGGCGTTGAAGAGAATGTCCGCTTCCGTCTGCCGCCCGAGCTCGCCGATCAACCGGCTGCGGCACAGTAAGAATAAGAAGGAGATCACCCCTTGTCCGTTCCATTGCGCCAAGCCATCCGCGTCGGCTCCTATGTGGTCAAGCAGCACCTCCTGGGCCGTAAGCGCTATCCGCTCGTGCTCATGCTGGAACCCTTGTTCCGCTGCAACCTCGCCTGCGCCGGCTGTGGCAAGATCGATTATCCGGCCGAGATCCTCAACAAGCGCATCTCGGTCCAGGAAGCACTCGACGCCGCCAACGAATGCGGCGCGCCCGTTGTCTCCATCGCTGGCGGCGAGCCGCTGCTGCACAAGGAATTGCCGGAGATCGTCGATCGGCTGATCAACGAGCAGAAGCGGTCGATCTATCTGTGCACCAACGCCCTTCTTCTTGAAAAGAAGATGGATCTCTATAAGCCGTCACCCTACTTCACCTGGTCGGTCCATCTCGATGGATCGAAGGCCGAGCATGACAAGTCGGTCTGCCAGGAAGGCGTGTATGAGCAGGCCGTCGAGGCGATCAAGAAAGCCAAGGCCGCCGGCTTCAACGTCAACATCAACTGCACGTTCTTTGACGGCACCGACGCCGATCGCGCCGCGAGCTTCTTCGACGACGTGATGGCCATGGGTGTTGACGGCATCACCGTCTCGCCGGGCTATGCCTATGAGCGCGCGCCGGACCAGCAGCATTTCCTCAACCGCAAGAAGACCAAGGACCTGTTCCGCGCCATCTTCCGCAAGGGCAATGGCGGCCGTCGCTGGCAGTTCAGCCAGTCCACCATGTTCCTGGATTTTCTCGCCGGCAATCAGGCCTATCACTGCACGCCCTGGGCCAACCCGACGCGCAACGTGTTCGGCTGGCAGCGCCCGTGCTATCTGCTCGGCGAAGGCTATGCCAAGACCTTCACGGAACTCATGGAGACGACCGACTGGGACAAGTACGGCGTCGGCAATTACGAGAAGTGCGCCGATTGCATGGTCCATTCAGGCTTCGAGGGCAGCGCGGTGAAGGACACCATCCGCAACCCGCTGAAGGCCCTGAAGGTCGTCATGAAGGGCATCGAAACCGAGAAGCCGATGGTCCCGGACATCTCGCTGGATAAGCAGCGCCCGGCCGAGTACGTCTTCTCGAGCCATGTCGAGAAGGCGATGCACGAGATCCACGAGGAAAAGGACCGCCTAAAGCAGGGCCGCGCGGCCGCGGAGTAGCGCGTTCATCGCGGTCCGCGAGCGCAAGGCGACGCGGATCAGCCCAGGTAACTGCCAGGGCTTCAGCAGAAGTGACAGAAGGACGGCGCCGATCGCGGGCCGTCCTTCTTCGTTGAGGCCCTTGAGCGCTGCCTCGGGCAGGGTATCGCTCGCCGTATCGGCAATGGCGCGGATGACGATGAACGGCAGGCCATGCCGCTCCGCGGCTTCGGCCACGTGATGGCTTTCCATATCGACGGCGACAGCTCCGGTCTCGCCAAACAGAGCGCCCTTCTCCGCCCGCGTTGCAGCGGCAACAGATCTGCCCGCTACCGTGCCACCTTGCGCCGCTACCTTCTGCAGGATGCGGCGACGCCAGTCAGGATCGCAACTCAGCCGCCGGCCGTCGGCGAGGACGACGTCATCAGCAATCACGAGATCGCCCGGCTCCAAGTCAGGGTCTAGTGCGCCAGCAATACCGAAACTGACGAGTGCCTCGGCACCACCGACGACCAGCGCTTCCACCTTACGCTTTGTTGCCTCGGCATGGCCGCCCCCGGCAACAATGATGTAGCCGAGGCCATCGAGGAGCCTTGCTTCCGACAACATGCCGGTGACGGCACCTACCGTCATCACATGCCGTACATGACGTGCTGGGCATTGCCCTGCTTCAGATTGCGATAGCGCGCCATTGCCCAGATCGGAAAGAACGATTTGTAGCCGTGATAGCGCAGGTAAAAGACGCGTGGGAACCCGACAGCCGTGTATTCCTGCTCGTCCCAGGTCCCATCAGTCTTCTGGGTGTCCGAGAGATAGGCCATGCCGCGGGCGACGGCCGGGCAATCGACCTCGCCCGCCGCCATCAGGCCCAAGACGGCCCAGGCTGTCTGCGAGGGCGTCGATTCCGGCCCCTCGCCGCGCGGCTTGTCAGCCCAATAGCTGTCACCGCTTTCGCCCCAACCACCATCGGCGCGCTGCTTGCTGATCAAGAACGTCACGGCCTTGCGCATCGCCGGATGATCGGCGGGGATGCCGATCGCGTTCAAGGCGCACAGAACCGACCACGTTCCGTAAATGTAATTGGTCCCCCAGCGACCGAACCAGGCGCCATCGGCCTCCTGCTCGCGCATCAGGTAATCGACGGCGGCCTTCACCTTGGGGTGGTCGATCTTGTAGCCGAGCTGCGCCAGCATGGAGAGACAGCGGGCCGAGACGTCAGCGGTCGGCGGATCGAGCAAAGCGCCGTGATCGGCGAAGGGAATGTGATTGAGATAATAGTATTCGTTGTCGGCATCAAAGGCGCCCCAGCCACCGTTCTTGCTCTGCAGGCCGAGGATCCATTCAACAGCGCGATCGATCGCCTCCTTGTAGCGGTCGTGATCCAGGCGATCCATGGCCATCACGACAACGGCGGTATCATCGACATCCGGGTAATGGGGATTGTTGTACTGAAACGCCCAGCCACCCGGCCGCACGCCCGGAGCGCGAACCGCCCAGTCACCGACGACATCCAGGATCTGCCGATCCTTCAGCCAATCCGTCGCTGCGGTGACCCGCTGCGCCGCCTCGCCACCCACCTCAAGCAGAGCGTGCGCCGCAAGGCCGGTATCCCAGACCGGCGACAGGCAGGGTTGGCAGTAAGCCTGGTCGTCCTTGAACACCATCAGCTTTTCGATCGACTGCTTGGCAATGACGAAGTTGGGATCATCCTTGGGAAAGCCGAGGACGTCGAACATCATCACCGAATTGGCCATCGCGGGATAAATAGCGCCGAGCCCATCTTCGCCATTCAATCGTTCAATGGTCCAGGCGACGGCCTTGTCGATCGCCCGCTGGCGCAGACCCTTTGGGAACAACCCATCGACACGCTGCAGAATCCGATCGACAACGCGGAAAAAGACCGCCCAGGGGCCCTTCCGGTCCATGTTGTACCAGTTGGAGACCTGTTCGGGCGCCACCACGAAAAGCTCGCGGACATCGATGCGCTTCGGATTGCGCGCCTTGGGCTGCTGCGACATCAGCACCAGCAGCGGCACGATGACGGTGCGCGACCAGTAGCTCACCTTGTCCAAATGGAACGGAAACCATCGCGGCAGATGCATGATCTCGATCGGCATCTTGGGCACACCGCGCCACGGGATCTGCCCGAACAACGCCAGTTGGATCAGCGTAAAGACATTGCTCTTCGCGGCCCCGCCGAAATCCAGGATGGCCTTGCGCGCACGCGCCATGTGCGGCGCGTTGACATCCTCGCCGCAGCATTTCAGCGCGTAATAGGCTTTGACCGAGGCCGAGATATTGAAGGCGCCGCCGTGGTAGAGCGGCCAGCCACCGTGCGCGCCCTGGATATCCTTCAGGTAGCGGACAATCTTCGCCTCGGTCGCGGTATCGATCTCATCCAGGAAATGCTTCAACAGGACATATTCAGCCGGAATGGTCGCATCAGCCTCGAGCTCGAACGCCCAATGCCCGTCCGCGCGTTGCTGCTTCAGCAGCGCGTCCGCGGCCTTGTCGATTCCCAACTCCAAACGTCCCGCCATCGCGGCAACGCCAATCTCCGCCTGGGCAGCGAGGTTGCGACTGCTCATTCTTTTGAATCACTCTAATTTTTCACGGTATCTGGCCGGAGAATGCGCGACTTTCCCCCTGTTTTCAACCCCTTAACCCAGAAAAAGGCACTTCTCACGGAAATGAACAATTCTTGATATTTCAATGCTTTATTAAGCCTCATCCGTCATTTTTCAGCGTCGGTCAGAAAGGTAGGCGATGCTGGGACGAATTCGTTGGTGGCTGGGTGGACGGCTGTCGCGGCAGCTCATTGCTGCGTTGGCGATCAGCGTGTTCCTTATCGGCGCGCCCGCCGGCCTGCTTCTCTATTCTTTCAGTGATCGTTCGGCGATCGAAGATGCCAAGCGCATCGTGCTCAGCATCCAGGAGAGCAAGCAGCACGAAATCGAGGCGGCGCTGGCGATGGCGGATCCCAGCCTCAGCAAACTGCAGGGCTACATCGCCACGGCGCTGCAGCCACCTGCCAGCCATGCCGATCAGATCGCCCTGAAGCGGATGGTCATACCCTTCATCGACGGATCGCTCCGCCCTGACCCCAAGACATTCGACGGCCGCCAGCATGCCGGCATGTATCTGGACCCCCGCACCCCGCGGACGGATGCGGTGGCGGCCTTCCATTCGCGGCTGGCGCCCATCATCGATCTCTATGGTGCCGGCACCATCCCGCGTTTTGATACATTGTGGCTGCTGACCCGCTGGCATTCCATGATCGTGCTGATGCCGCGCGTACCGACTTACGTCTGGGATGCCACACCGGATGACGATTACAACGCAACCGAATGGATGACCGGTGCCGATCCTGTGGTCAACCCGCAACGCAAGCTCTACTGGACAAAGCCGGCCTACGATCCCATTTCGCGCTCCTGGATGGTCAGTGCGGTTAAACCGCTGGACGTGGGCGGCGACTGGGTCGGCACAATCGGGCACGACTTCTTCCTGGCAGGGCTATTCGATCGGCTATCTGCCAACGCCAGTTTCGCCGACAGCGAAGACTTCCTGATCGATGGCGGCGGCGATTACATGCTGGCCGGGAAATGGCAGAATGCGATCGAAAGCGCTGCCTTTGTCGCATCGGACAAGGCCGAGATCGACGATGCCCTGCGTCCCGTGCAGGATTCCCTGCGCAAGACGATCGCACCGCACATTGCCTTGACCGAATTCCGGGGCGAGCCGGTTTTGGCGACCGCCACCCGGATCGCTGGCCCCAACTGGACCCTGATCCACATCGTGCCGTTGAACAGCATCGCTGGTCGCATTTCCGACGCCTTTGTCGGATCGCTTATCGTCACCTTGATTGCCTTTCTGATGGTGGCCGTCGCCATTCATTGGCTACTGCAGCAGCGCGTTATTCAGCCGCTTCGGTTGCTGGCGAATTCGGTGCAGCGTTTCGAGGATGGCGAAAACGCCGCGCGTGCCGCAATCTGCCGGAATGACGAGATCGGCCGCCTGGCCGGCGCCTTCAACACCATGGCCACGCGGATCGGCAAATCACGCGTCAAGCTGGAAAAGGCGCGCCAGGAGTTGGAAAGCCGGAACGTCGAGCTGCAGCGGGCCAACCGCGCCAAGACGAATGCGCTTGCAAACATGAGTCACGAGTTCCGCACGCCACTCAATGCCATTCTCGGTTTCTCGGAAATTCTCAACATGCAGCTCTACGGCGCGCTTGGGGACAAGCGCTACGTGGAATATGTCGGCCACATTCATCACAGTGGCAAGCATCTCCTCGAATTGATCAACGACATCCTTGATCTGTCGAAGATCGAAGCCGAGAAGATGACACTCAAATGCGACGACCATGAACTCCAGCCGTTGATCGAGAGCTGCCTTGCCATGGTCAAGCCGGCCGCCGACACCCGCGGCGTGGCCTTGCTGGCGCCGCGCGACGGCGAAACCGCTGTCCTGAATTGCGATCGCCGTGCCGTGAACCAGATGCTGCTCAACCTTTTGAGCAATGCCATCCGGCACACCCCAGCCGGCGGCACGGTGTCGGTCAGCATTGATCCGGCACCCCAAGGTGGCCTGGCACTAACCGTCAGCGACACCGGCTCGGGCATTCCCGACCGCTTGTTGCCGCTGCTCTTCTCTCCCTTCGGAATCCGCTCCGCCCACATCGCCCAGAATGCATCAGCAGGCCGTGGCGGCACTGGCCTTGGCCTCTCCATTACCCGCGGCCTCATCCGTCTGCATGAGGGCGATGTGACAGTGGAAACGAAAGTCGGCAAGGGGACGCGGATGCGGCTGATATTTCCGCCACAGCGGGTGAGGCAACCCGAACCGGCACCCCTGGGTGCAGATGCACTCATCCACTGATCCAACCCGGCAGCTTCTGCGTAGAACTGCCGGAGGACTTTGATGTACCTATCACGCTGCGGCAGAGCCATCACGTTCCTGGTCGGTCTAGGCATGCCTTCCCTGGCCATGGCCGACGGCATGCCCGTTCATTTTGTCGACCCGGTCACCCTTTACGGTCCAGAAGCGCGATACGAGATCCTACGCAACGGCGACGCGGTTGGCGAACATCTGATTTCGTTTCAGCGCCACGGCGACACGATCATTGCTGAAGCGCGGTCTAAAATTGCCGTACCATTCCTGTTCATGACCGCATATCGCTTTGACTATCATTCGCGCTCAGTCTGGCGGGCTGGTGCCATGGTCGATCTTGACGCCGTGACATCTGATGACGGCGACACAAGTCAAGTATCGATCGAGCAGCTTAACGGCAAATTGCGTGTAACCGGATCGGCTGGCAGTACGATGCTGTCGACAGCGTTGCCACCTACCGAACATTGGTCCAAAAGCTTTATTTCGCAAGGCGAGATCATCAATACGATCACGGGTCGGGTGAACGAGGTGCGCCTGAGCAAGCTTAGCGACGCCTTCGTGCCGACAGCGACGGGGATGGCCCGCGCAGATCGCTATACGCTCGCCGGCGATCTCAACCTCGAAACCTGGTACGACGCCGAAGGCCGCTGGCTTGGGATGCGCTTCCAGGGCAAGGACGGTTCGATGATAGAATATCGTTGTCGCGACTGTCCGGCCCAGTTGGCAACCGCGCAGTGATGGGTAAGCTGTGGTGGATCACCGGGGGCGGTAGCGGTATTGGCCGAGAACTCGCCCTTCAGATTGCCGCAGCTGGCGACAGGGTCGTCATCAGCGGCCGACGCCTGTCCGTCCTGCAAGACGCTGCCGGGACGAACGCCAACATCATGCCCCATGACCTTGATGTCACCGATGCCAGGATGGTCAGCGCGGCGGTGGCCGAAATAGAAACGACCCACGGTCCCATTGACTGTGCCGTCCTCAATGCCGGTCATTATGATCCGATGGATATTGCTGATTTCACTGCCGATCGCGTCTTGCAAACATTTGCCACCAATGTCCAAGGCGTCGCCAACTGCCTGGATCCTTTGCTGAAATCAATGCGCCGCCGTGGTACTGGCCAGATTGCGATCGTCGCTTCAGTGGCGGGTTATCGTGGCCTGCCAAAGGCCGCGGCCTATGGCGCCAGCAAGGCCGCACTCATCAACATGGCAGAGGCCTTGAAGCCAGAGGCCGATGCCGCTGGCATCAAGCTGCAGCTGGTCAATCCTGGCTTCGTTCTGACGCCGATGACCAAGCGCAATGACTTCCCCATGCCCTTTCTGCTGACCCCAGAGGACGCCGCGCGCCGCATTCGCCGAGGCCTTGCAGGTACTGGCTTTGAGATCGTCTTTCCGTGGCGCTTCGCGCTTTTGCTGAAGTTAGGCCGGCTGCTTCCATACAGACTTTATTTTGCCCTCACCCGGCGTATGATCGGTCGATGAACGAACCGATCCTCGACGCATATCTCGCCCTTTGGGCCGATCCCTCACCCGAACGTGACCTCGACCGCCTTGATGCATTGACGACCCTGGATGTTCGTTTCAAGGATCCGATCAACGACCTCACAGGGCGCGACGATCTCAAGCACATCTTTCGCGATTCTGCCGATGCCGTTGCGACTCCACAGGTGGAGGTTATCGCAATTGCCTGGGCTGCACCCGATCAGGCCTTCGTCAAATGGCGCTATAGCGGGTTGCTGCGTCGACTTGGCAACAGACCTTGGTCCGTCGTTGGTATGAGCGACATCCGCTTTTCGGCAGATGGCCGCATCAGCTTCCATGAGGACCACTGGGATCTGGCAAGCGGGCTGTTCGAGTATTTCCCGCTCATCGGCGGCTTATTCCGCCGCCTGCGCCACCGTCTGCGGCTGCGTCCCGAGAAACGCTGACTTGGCGTCTTTCTTGTGAAACGACACGGTGAGCGTGCCGATCTCTATGCCCCACCGGGTCACAGTGGCCCGGTTGAGAATGACCCCGCCCGGCTGCAAGAACATCCAATCGTCAAATGACACGCGCCAACGGCCTTCGCCGACCTTTAGGTCGATCTGGTAGGACCATTGGAAGGCATTGCCTGCAGCCTCACCGTTGGCCGTGCCGATGACGTCGCCGGCGACGCCTTCATAGCGCCCGCCACCAATCGGCTTCAGATGCCAAACGCGTTGCTCCTTCTCGCCATCGTCGTAGACGAAATCCTCAGTGAGGACCAGGACGTCGCCGTCCATCTCGCCCACCATGTCAACTACGAACTGGCGGCGGAGATTTCCGAAGCGGTCGTGGAACATGCCCGATCCACGCGTCTCGCCCAGGAAGTAAGTCTCTGGCTTAAGGACCGGCTGTTTGCCGGCAAAATCTTCAATCTTCATCGTATTGCATCCACTGAGCGCAATACCGGCCGCGAGCAGGAGGCCCACGCCTAAGATCCGTTTGAAACCGACCATGCCCGTACCTGCGCTGAAATTGTCAATCCGGGTGGAGTCTCGCTGCCATGTCGGCTTGGCGTGCCCGGTCTATCGGAAAGCGCCACATCATTCCCACCGCTACAGCCTTGAATACGCAGGGTACCCAGGCATAGATCACCGCCACGGCAAAGCTTCCTTGGGCTGGGTTGGCGGGGTCGACGCCAAGATAGGCCAATAGCGGAAAGGCGATGCCGACCGCCAGTGCCCCCGAGAGTTTTCCCGACATGGTGGAAAGGGCAAAGAACAATCCGGCCCGGTCGGTGCGATGCTGCAGGCGATCCCAATCCACCACATCCGCCTGAATGGCGGGCGGCAGCGAGAGATCGGCACCCAGGGCCAGCCCGGTGACGACGCAGATCCCGGCAAAGGCCGCGATAGATCCTGGCGGCAGGAACGGCACAAAGGCAAAGGCTATGATCGCCATCAGCATGGCGAGGCACCACAGCCGGTGCTTGTCCAGTCGCGAAAGCAGCCACAGCCAGAGCGGCAGGCCCAGAACCGCGGCAGCGAAATAGATCAACAGCACCGATCCCATTTCGACATCGCTTGCGCGCAAGGACGACGTGATGAAGAGCGGAAAGAGGCCGGCCGGCAGACCATTGGCAATACCGTTGATGAACCAGGCGCCAAGCAGCCGGCGAAAGGGCGGATTGGCCGCCGCCGCCCGAAAGGCGGCCAACAAATTGCCTGCTGGTGCTAAACCGCTTGTCCGAATTTCGGGAACCCAGGCCAGCAGCATGACCAGTGCCGGCGCACCGAGAACGATGGCCACAATGGCCGTCACCAACATGGCCGCGTCCTGGCCGTAGCCATGCCATTGCAGGAGCGCCGGCAGGGTTGTCGCCAAACTGATACCCAGCAGCCCCAATCCCTCACGCCAGGAGGCAATCGTCGAGCGTTCGCGGTAATCCGCGCTGAGTTCGGCGCCCCATGCCGCATAAGGGACCATCACCGTAGACCAGCCGATATAGAGCAAGGCGTACCAGCATCCGAGATAGAATGGCCCGATGCCCTGTGGCGGCGCGAAGAGGGCGAGGAGTGCGACAGCAGCAAAGACGGCACCAACCGCAATGAACGGCTTGCGGCGACCGCTCTCGTCGCTGAAATGCCCGATCAGGGGGTCGCTGAGCACGTCAACGAAGCGCGCAACGAAGATGGCAATGCCGGTGGCAGTCAACCCCAAGCCGAGCGGTCCAGCGTAATAGCTGGGCAGCAACACCTGGGCCGGAACGGTGGGAATGGCAAGGGCAAGGGCCGGCAGACCATAAACCAGGTAACCGCCGCGCCATTTCATGCCGCCCAATACATCACCATCGGCTAGCGTTGCAGTTTGAGATGCACGACGTCGATCGAGCCGGCCTTGAAGCCCGCTTCGCAATAGGCGAGGTAATATGTCCACATGCGGCGGAACCGTTCATCGAATCCCAACGGCTGAATTTTCGGCCATGCCTGAAGAAATGACTCGCGCCATTCCCGCAACGTGCGCGCATAGGAATTGGCAAATCCGTCCTCGCCCAGGAATTGCAGACCGCTATCCCGCGCCAGATTGCGCAAGGCGGAACTGGTGGGCAGCATGCCGCCAGGAAAGATATAGCGCTGGATGAAATCCGCATTGCGCCGATAGCTGTCGAACCTTTCCTCGGCAATCGTGATGATCTGCAGCACCGCCGTGCCACCCTGATTGAGCCTCTCGCGCAGGACATCGAAATACCGCCGCCAATGCGCTTCTCCCACGGCCTCGAACATCTCGATCGACACAATGCTGTCGAACCGGCCCGGACAATCGCGGTAATCCTGCAGCCGCAATTCGACGCGGTCGGACAGTCCCTGGCGCCGCATCCGCGCCTCGGCAAAGGCAAGCTGCTCCTTGGACAAGGTCAGTCCCGTGACGTTGCAACCAAAGTCCCGGGCCGCCACCTCGGCAAAGCCACCCCAGCCGCAGCCGATCTCCAGCACATGCTTCCCAGGCGCCAGTTCCGCAAGTTCGGCCACGCGCCGATACTTGTCGACCTGCGCCGCCTGCAGCTCGGTGGCACCCCGCTCGAAATAGGCCGAGGAATAGGTCATCGACGGGTCAAGCCATTGCCCGTAGAACGCATTGCCGAGGTCATAGTGGTAGGCAATGTTGCGCTTGGCTCCAGATCGCGTATTCGGCCGCATCAAGTGCAAGAGACGATGCCACGCGCGGACCAGCTTCTTGCCCGACAACGCTGCTGCCACGGCGTGCTCGTTGCGGGCTGCAAGCTCGATCAGCTCCGTGAGGTCGGGGCTATCCACCTCGCCCGCCATATAGGCTTCGGCAAAGCCGATATCGCCTCCCCGCAACAGGCGCTGGATGCCTTTGACGTCACGAATCTCCAACTCCGCGGCTGGGCCGGGTTCGGCACCCTCGACATCATGCCGGCGACCATCCGGAAACAGCACCCCGAGCCGCCCAACCTTCAAATGGTTGAGCGTCCGGTTGAACACGTTTTCCCATAGCCCAGACATGATGCCTTGCCCGCCCGCCCTAAGCTCCGGCCGCACCGACGACCCCGTCATGCTTGTCCCCCTTCATGGCAGGTGTATTGAAATCAATATTGTCGAAACTGGGGCCGTTTGTGAAGCGGGACGCCCTTCATCCACAATTTCAACGCCTCCCAATGGATGGCGGCCACGACCTTCAATGTCAGAAGCGGATAAAGCACGGCCACCCTTAGCAAATTCAGGTTGTCGAGCGGGTACCGGCGACCGGCAAAGGCGGCCTTCAGGATAGGCCCATCGCCATCATGCTGATCGATCGAAAGTGCGACTTTATCGGCTGGCAACCGCACAGCAAAATGATAGCCACCGGAGACATCGTTGAAGGGCGATACATAGAGCCGCTTGTCAATGCTGTGGAAGACGCGCCCATTGCAGGTCTCTGCCGGCAGCACATAGGCGTGTCTGCCGCCGAACGTGTTGTTCACTTCATAGAGTATCGCGACAATCTCGCCGGACGCATCGCTGCAAAAGTAGACCGAGATCGGGTTGAAAACAAAGCCCAGCACGCGCGGGAAACAGAGAAGACGAATGTTCGTCACCTCGTTGCGTATGCCACCTTCGCGGAGTTGCCCCAGGACCCAGCTCTTAAGATCACCACTGCCATCACCATGGTCAGCGGCGTGGAACGAAAAGAGGAACCGCCGCTCCACGCCCAGCAGACGGATGTTCAATTGAGGCAGCTCATCCAGATCAAGCAGAAGATAGAACACGCTATAGCGCAAGTAATGCTTCTTTGGGCGTACCCGTCGATGCATGACGCTGCCGCAATAGATGGCCGATCGCATCATGCCCAGGCACCTGTCGCTGCCTGATCCGGCAGCCCCATCGCCATCTCTGGTGTCTCCTGGACGTGGATGCGCCCAGTCGGCTCGCGAACCTGCCAAGGCCGCCTTACCTCTCCCAATCTTTCCGCCACGGCCAATCCCGCCTGCAGTCCGTCCTCGTGGAAGCCAGCGCCGAAATAGGCGCCGCAATACCAGATTCCCCCCTGCCCTTGCAGCGACCACAATTGCCGTTGCGCAGCAATGGCAGCGGCGTCGAACAGTGGATGGGCATAGGAAAAGCGGCGCCAGACAAGGTCTTCGCGAATGGTACGGTCCGGGTTGAGCGTCACCAGAACCGGCTGTTGGACGCCAAGGTTCTGCAACTGGTTCATCCAATAGGTGACGCAAATGAGCCCACGGTCATCCGGCGTACCCGCACCCAAGACATTCCAGCTCGACCACGCCGCGCGGCGCCGCGGCATCATGCTGATGTCGCTGTGCAGCACTGCTTCGTTGTCGATGTAGCGCATGGCACCCAGCAGGGACGTCTCCTGCGGCGTCGGTTGGGCCAGCAGACCGAGCGCCTGATCCGCATGTGCTGCGATCACCACGGCATCGAAGCTATGCCTTGTGCCCCGATCGCAAACGATGCTGGGTCCCGCGGCACCGCGCTCAACGCGCGCGATTGACGCATTGAGCACGATCTGCATCGGGTGATCCTGAAGCAGACGTTGAACGTAATTCCGGCTTCCGCCGCAGACCGTGCGCCACACCGGACGATCGGACACTTGCAGCAGGCCATGGTTGTCGCAGAAGCGGACAAACGTGCTGAGGGGATGGTCCAGCATCTGTTGCGGCGAAGTCGACCAGATAGCCCCACCCATCGGCAGCAAATGGTCGTTGATGAAACTGTTTCCATAGCCGCGTTGGCTGAGATAGTCCCCGAGCGTCACGTCCGCAGGATATGCGCCTGCCCGCGCCTCGCGATAGAAACGCAGAATATCGGCGATCATGCGCCACATGCGCGGGCGCAGCAGATTGCGCCGCTGCGCGAACAGGCCGCGCAGGCTGGACCCCGAATATTCGAACTTACCGTTATCCAATGACGCCGCGAACGACATGTGAGTCGCCTGGCTGGCGACGCCCAGATGGGCCAGAAGCGCCGTGAGGTTTGGATAGGTGCGTTCGTTGAAGACGATAAAGCCCGTATCCACAGCGACCGGGCCTTCGGTGAGATCGAGGTCGACGGTGTTGCTGTGGCCGCCAGGCAGGGCACCCTTCTCAAACAGCGTGACATCGTGGCGCTGCGCCAGCAGCCAAGCAGCCGACATACCGGAAATGCCAGCGCCAATCACGGCAATACGCCTACGGTTCTCGCTGTCCGGGTGACCTGTCGAATATTGTGGGTGGCGGATTTCGGGAGACTGAAAATGCTGGTCGTTGGGGGCCATGAAGCGCCTTTGCGATCGCTCGGCCGAGCCAATCGGCCGAGCCTTCGCTTGGATAAAACAAAAAAATCCCTGTATCAGAGCCTTTTACGGCTGCCGAGCCGGCCCGGATCACCAGTTGTTAACGTGGATCGGCTGATCCAGAAGGCGACGGGCGACGTAAGCATCACATGGAAAACGCATTTGCCTTCCAAACCTCCTGGGGCGGCCTGGATCTGCCTCGGCTAGACGGTTCCCTCGCCGACGCCCCTCTTTCAGGAAGGGTGCGGCTGGTCGAGAATACCGCTAAAAGGGCCAATGGTATCAAAACAGATGCATCTAGGGCGAGGATGACTGCCATCGACGCCAGTCCAGAAGTTGTCGGCGTGGGCACCGAATCTGCACGCATGACGGCGCTGCTATCCGCCCTCAAGGCCGTCCGGGACGAGGCTGTTTTTGCGGAGCTCTTCCGCCATTACGCGCCACGACTGAAGTCCTATATGCGTAAGTTGGGCGCGCCGGAAGACGTGGCCGAGGAACTTGCCCAGGAAGCGATGGCGTCAGTCTGGCGCAAGGCGCATCTCTTTGATGCCGAGAAAGCCGGTGCTGGAACCTGGATATTCTCGATCGCGCGGAACCTCCGCATAGACGCCTTTCGCCGCCAACGTCGCCCGGAAGTGGATTTCGATGATCCTGCCCTTGTGCCCGACGAGCCTGAGGCACCGGATGCCTTGATCGATCAAGGCAGACAGGCCGTTGCCGTCAGGGCGGCGCTCGCCGCGCTACCACAGGAACAGGCGCGGATCGTCCGCCTTTCCTTCTACGAGGATAAACCTCACGCCGAGATTGCCGCTGAACTCGGCATTCCGCTCGGTACCGTCAAGTCGCGCATGCGCCTCGCCTTTCAGAGATTCCGCAAGGCGCTGGGAGAGCCTACGTCATGAATACCTTGGCACGTCGCCGATCGCACCGATATCCGGACTATCATCCGGGCGATGAATTGATCGCAGCCTATGCGAGCGGTGCGCTGGACGAAGCAAGCGCGCTGGCAGTCGCTAGTCACCTGACCCTCTGCCCGGCCTGCCGGAGCCACGTGGCGCTGTTTGAATCTGTCGGCGGCGATCTGATCGAAGAACTGCCGGAAGCGTCCATGGGCCAAGGTGCATTTGCCGCCACCCTGGCGCGCGCCAAGCTAATGTCGGGTCCGGTGAAAAATGATGCAGCGCCGCTGGCGGCCGGCGCCCAGCCGATCCTTCCGGCGCCCGTTCGGCAATATGTCGGCGGCGACCTCGATAGCGCCAAATGGCGAGCGATTGGTCCAGGCATCGACCACATGCCGCTTCTGCGCAGCGGTTCAACCACAGCGCGGTTGCTGCGCATTGCGCCCGGCAGATCGGTTTTCGGTCACACCCATGGCGGGACCGAATTGACTCTCGTGCTCAAGGGCAGCTATGCCTCGCAAGGTCAGCATTACGCTCGGGGCGATATCGAAGTTGCAGATGAGTCGGTCAATCACCGTCCCATCGCGGGCAAGGAAGATATCTGCATTTGCCTTGCGGTGACCGATGCGCCACTGCGTTTTGGCAACTGGATTGGCCGATTGATGCAGCCCTTTATCGGTATTTGACCGGCGCTAAAGGCGGCGAAACTATTCCATTTTGCGGCTGTTAGGCGGCTGCGACGCATGGTTAACCCCTTGGACATCGACGTCCGGCGGGCTAGTCTGGCGTCTCACTTCGCCAATTCACACTACAGGCCGCCAGAATGCGGGCAAACCGCTCTCTCTTCATCCTATTCGCTGCCATCTTCTATCTGCTGCTCGGCACATTTGGCATGGCAGTGGCACAGACACCTCCACCCGCCAATCCGCTGGCAGATGTACCAGAGCGCATCATCGGCTGGGAGCGCACGCTCAAGGACGCCGAAGACATCCTGCAACGGGACGATCTCGCCCAGCCCGAGATCCAGGCGACAACCAAGGAACTCACCAACGTCATAGGCGGCGCCCAGGCTTTGCGAACTGCCAGCCAGCAGGCTGTGCAATCGGTAGCCACCGAGCTGCAAAGCCTTGGCCCGGCACCCGCAGAAGGTGCCCCCCCCGAGGATGAGAAGGTCGCAGCGACGCGGACGGCGCTCGCCAAGCGGCAGGCCGAGTTAGACGGCTATGTCAGCCAGGCCCAATTGACCATGGTGCGCGCCCAAAACCTGGTCGCGGCGTTCGGCGTGCACGAGCAGGGGCAATTTACGGCCCAGCTGTTCAAACGGTTGCCCTCGCCGTTGCGCCCGTCGGTCTGGCTAGAGGCCTGGCAGCAGCTGTTGAATGCCGTCGACGATACCGTCACTGCCCCGCAGCAGTGGTGGCGTGCCATTGCCGCCCAGAAGATGGAGAGCATCATTCTGATTGGCGGATTGCTGTTGATCAGCACATCACTGCTGATCGGCTGGCAGTTGCACATCTTCTTGCGCCGGCGGTGGGGTCCCAACCCCAGCATCGAAGAACCGAGCCATGCCCGTCGCATTCTGGCGGCAGGTTCCATGGCCGTGGCGGACATTCTGCTGCCGTGCATCTTCCTGACGGCATTGAGGCTGCTGGTCACGGAAATCATCCCGATCAAAAGCGATTTCTTTGCCATGTTCGTTGGCGGAACAACCGCCAACCTGATTGGCTTCTTGCTGGTCTCTGGTCTTGCCCGCGCGATGCTGTCGCCGCACGCCCCGACCTGGCGCGTCATCCCCGTCACACCGCAGGGTGCCCTGCAGATCGCCCATAAGGTGACGCTGCTGGCTATCATGGTCGCCGTCTTCAACATGATCTATCTGATGGCGACGAAGGATGGCCCCGAAGCGCCGGCTGCCTTCCGGGCATGCAACACGTTCTTGCGCGATGTCGTCGTCGGTGCCATCGCCCTGTCACTGCTCCGCCGCGCCTATTGGGCGGCACCGGATGCAAGATTGACCGGCATCCTGGGCCTGGTGCGACGACTGCTGATCGTCGTCGCCTGCGTTTCGCCGCTCCTGTCGCTAGCAGGCTATGCTGACCTTTCAGAACGAATCCTGATCGCTGTCACCGCGACACTGGTCATCGTAGGGCTTGCCTGGCTGCTCCGCTCGGCTTTGCTGGAGGGCCTTGCCCGCGTGCTGGGCTCGGAGGTCACCGACGAGGGCGCCGCCGCCGTTCCAGGCCAGACGCAGGCATTGCGTCTCAGTTTCTGGGCCAGGCTGCTGGTTGAAACGGTGCTCTGGCTACCGGCCTTCTATTCGCTTCTGGTCATCTACGGCCTGTCACCGTCGCTGCTGAACCTGATCATCAACAGGGCCGTCAGCGGGATTCAGGTCGGCCAGGTCACCTTGTCGCTGACCGAGATCATTCTGGCTCTGTTTGTCCTAGTTGCCGGTCTTTTCATCGTTGGCCGGGTCAAGCGGTGGTTGTCAGACCAGATCCTGCCGCGATCTCGCTTCGATGTCGGATTGCAGAATTCCGTGACCGCCGGCTTCGGCTATGTCGGCAGCATCATCGTCATCACCCTGGCGGTCGTCACGCTGGGGATCGACCTCTCCAACATTGCGATCATCGCCGGTGCCTTGTCCGTCGGTGTCGGTTTCGGGCTGAAGACCATCGTCGAAAACTTCGTCGCTGGCATTCTCATCCTGATCGAACGGCCGATCAAAGTCGGCGATTGGATCGTCGTCGGCGGGACCGAAGGCACCGTCAAGCGCATCTCCGTCCGCTCGACCGAGGTCGAGACCTTCGACAATGCCAGCGTCATCTTCCCCAATTCCGAACTGATCGCAAATTCGGTCGTGAACTGGACCCTGCGCGACCGCATCATCCGCATCGTCATCCCGATGCGCGTTGTGCCAGGAACCGATACCAAACTGGTTCGCGATCTGCTGCTGGACTGCGCCAGGCAGCAACGTCGGGTCTGCGCCGAGCCCGCACCCACGGTTCTCTTCAAACGCTTTGTCGACATCGGCCTGGAATTCGAGCTTCGCTGCTTCGTCATCGACACGGCTTACGTCAACCAGGTCACATCGGACCTAAATTTCGCGATCGACAACGCCTTCCGCGCTCATGGTGTCGAGATGGCGCACACGGCAAGCGTCGTACGACCAAAACCGGAAACGGCCCCGCTTCCCGTCACCGAACCGACGAAACAGCCAAAGCCTGCCGGCCCGATCCCTGCGGAAGAATAGCCGCAACAGATGGCGTGACGCTCGGCTGCCGCGCTGATAGTGTCGTGGACATGCTCGACTTTATGGTGATAGGTGCCGGCGTCATCGGCTTGGCCATCGCCCGCCGCCTGGCGCGCGCGGGCCATGAAGTCGTGATTGTAGACACCGCTGATGCCATCGGCAGCGAGACCAGTTCGCGCAACAGCGAGGTCATTCACGCTGGTATCTATTATCCAACGGGAAGCTTGAAGGCGCAGCTTTGCGTGAGCGGTCGCAAGGCACTTTATCGCTATTGCGCAGCGCGCGCCGTCCCACACCGGCAATGCGGTAAGCTGATCGTCGCCAGCGACGACGGACAGCGCGCGGCTTTGCAAGCACTCGCTGAAAAGGCGCTCGCCAATGGTGTCGAGGACCTGCAGGTCCTCTCAGTCGGCGCTGCACGCTCACTGGAGCCCGCCCTCAACTGCGTCGCGGCGCTCCTCTCGCCATCGACGGGAATCGTCGATAGCCAACAATTGATGTTGAGCTATCTCGGGGAAGCCGAAAATGCCGGCGCAGTACTGTCGCTGCGCACGCCCGTCGTGAGGGGCATGCACAAAGGCAATCGCTGGCTGATTGGGCTGGGCGGCAGCCAACCCGACGATATTCCGGTACGCACCGTTATCAATGCGGCCGGGTTGGAAGCCAGCCGCGTCGCGCGCTCCCTCGGCCTCGCCCCCGACCGGGTGCCGACGACTCACTATGCCAAGGGCAATTACTTCACATTGCAGGGCGGCAAGCCGCCGTTCTCGCGCCTGATCTATCCCTTGCCGGAACCGGGCGGCCTCGGCGTTCACGTGACCCTTGATCTCGCTGGACGGGTTCGGTTTGGGCCTGATGTGGAATGGGTCGAGGCTATCGACTATGCGGTCGATGCCGGGCGCGCAGAGCGGTTCTATCCCGCCATTCGTCGGTACTATCCGGAAATGGCCGACGCCACCCTGGTGCCCGCCTATAGCGGCATCAGGCCAAAGCTGTCGCGCGATCCGCGTGTTGACTCGGATTTCCGGATCGAGACGGAGGCAGATCACGGCGCCCCAGGCTTGGTGTGCCTTTACGGCATCGAATCGCCCGGCCTCACCGCCAGCCTCGCCCTGGCCGAAAGAATTGCTTCGGGCCTCGGTGTACTGCCCACACAGGAAGACGCGGAACTCTTCCACGTTTAAACGCCAAATGAGGGTCTCTTTGAAGGCGGAGTAGCGCCCAGCGCCGGCATCGAGCCAGCGACAAGGTGAGTCTAAGTCTCGATATCGCGGCATTATTGCGATTAATTCGCCTTAAACGCGCAGCGCCCCTCGTCTGCCCTCGTTCCCGATACCGCGAGACGGCGGAATACTCGAGGCTGGCCAACAATCCTAAAGTATAGGAACGTCACTGCCATTCCTAACTAAAGTATTGGACATCATTCTTATTTCGGATGTCAAAAATGAAATCCAGTTGTACCAACCATGGACGTTAATTCTTTTGAAGGGTGTCCGAGATAGCGTGCCGATGCGCAAGCGCTTGAGCGGACGTCTTACCGTCAAAAAAGGTGGACAGTTTCTCCGGGCACACAGCAACAGCGCCATCACCCACCGCAGATCGACGTCGGGCGGGCGTTGCTAGCTTACTCATATCTGTGGAGTCAAAGATGTCCGCCTTATTGAATCTCAAGATCGCACACAAGCTTATCCTTGGATTTGCGATCCTCATCCTTCTGGTCAGTTCTGTCTGCGCCTTTATTTACAATCGCGTAGGCTTCCTTGACAAAAGCTCGGGCTGGACAACTCACACCTATGAAGTCCTTGAGACACTCGATGCCGCGCTGCTTGGCATGGTCAATCAGGAAACAGGCGTGCGTGGTTATCTTGTGTCAGGTGATCAGGGTTTCCTCGACCCGTACCACAATGGACTGAAGCAGTACGATGCGGCTTTCGAGAAGGTGAAGAAGCTAACATCCGACAATGCGACGCAGCAGGGTCGACTCCAGGAACTGGATGTCCTTGCGAGAACTTGGCAAAATGATGTCGCGGCGAAAGAGGTGGCCTTGATGGCGGATCCCGCGACCAGCGAACAGGCGCGCGCCATGGAATCCGGCGGCGCGGGCAAGAAATCGATGGACGGCTTCCGTGCCAAGCTTGCGGAAATCGCCGATGCGGAACGCGGCCTGCTGGTAACGCGCAGCGCCGACCAGGACGAAGCGGTCGCCACCACCTATACCGTGACGATCGCGGGCGCGGCCGGTGCGATTGCCATTTCGGTCATGCTCGGGTTCTTCCTGTCGCGCACAATCGGTGCGCCGATCGTGCGGATGACCAACGCCATGACGGTCCTGGCGCAAGGCAATGTGTCGACCGAAATTCCGGCGCGTGGTCGCAAGGATGAAGTCGGTCAGATGGCAGAGGCTGTCCAGGTCTTCAAGGACAACATGATCGAAACCGAGCGTCTGCGCGCCGAGCAGGAAGCGACCAAGAAACGTGCCGAGGAAGACCGCCGCAAGGGGATGCTGGCGATGGCCGACCAGTTCGAATCCAGCGTGGGCGGTGTCGTCACTGCCGTGACGACCGCAGCACAGGAACTGCAGAGGACGGCGCAGTCCATGTCGACCGCTGCTGAAGCGACCGCGCACCAATCCAATGCCGTGGCCGCCGCTTCCCAGCAGCTGACGCAGAACGTGCAGACCGTTGCCTCCGCGACCGAGGAACTCACCTCTTCTATTCAGGAAATCAGCAATCAGGTTTCGGAATCGACGCGCATCGTCAGCGGTGCTGTGACCCAGGCAAACGACACCAACGACAAGGTGAAGGGACTGGCCGTAGCGGCGCAGAAGATCGGCGAAGTGGTGACGCTCATCAATGAGATCGCCAGCCAGACCAACCTGCTCGCCCTTAATGCGACGATCGAGGCGGCCCGCGCCGGCGAAGCTGGCAAAGGATTTGCCGTGGTCGCATCGGAGGTCAAGAATCTGGCGACACAGACGGCCAAGGCCACAGACGAAATTGGTGGACAGATCCGCTCCATCCAGGATGCCACCGACTCGTCGGCAGAGGCAATCCAGGGCATTACGTCGACCATCGCCCGGGTGAATGAGATCTCCACCACGATCGCCTCGGCGGTCGAGGAGCAGGGTGCGGCCACCCAGGAGATCTCGCGAAACGTTCAGCAGGCGGCAACCGGCACCAACGAAGTGTCGTCCAACGTCGCCGGCGTAACGCAAGCCTCGCAGCAGACCAGCATGGGTGCCAATCAGGTGCTCACTGCCGCAACCGAACTGGCGAGGAATGGCGAAACATTGCGCACCCAGGTGGACCAATTCCTGCGCCAGATTCGCGCCGGTTGATCAGCATATCGCTCTGGGGCCGGTATCAGGTGATGCCGGCCCTTTAAGATCGACTGCCTTAGCGACATCGCAACGTCGTCGACACAGATACGGGTTGAAATCGCATCAAGCGGCGCCGCCAAAACGGCGCCGTGACTTTTTAAGCGAAGGCAGCCGTGTGTTTAGGCGCCGTGGCCCGAGACGCGCCACGACTCTATTTGTCGATGTTTTTCAAGGAGAAAGAGAGTGGTGCCCAGAGCCGGAATCGAACCAGCGACACTGTGATTTTCAGTCACATGCTCTACCAACTGAGCTATCTGGGCCCCTCGCGGAACGGGCGGATATTTAATGGCTTTGCAGACGCTTGTCCAGCCGCAAATTGACGAAAAAAGCCGCATCAGATCAATCGCTTGACTTCTCATCTTCATCCGGCGGCGTGGCTGATGCGGGAATCTTGTAGACCCCGCTCAGCCAGCGATTGAGATCGACCTTCTTGCAGCGGTCGGAGCAGAACGGCCGGTAGGCCTGTTCGGCGGGCTTACCGCAGATCGGGCATTTAGCCATGCCACATCTCCGCCAATGTCGGCCCGCTACGGCGGCGCGACAGTTCGACCAGCCCCAGGCGGGACATGTTGCCAACCCATTCGATGGCCGGATCGATCCCGGCCGCTTCGCGCAGCGCGTTCAATACCTGCTCGCGCTTGTTGCGGTTTTCAAGATCGATGAAGTCGATCACGATGGTGCCGCCGATATTGCGCAGCGCCAGCTGGCGGGGAATCTCGCGCGCCGCCTCGATATTGACCGACAGCGCGGTGCGCTCCATCCCCTTCTCCGCATTGGCGCCGGCGGAATTGACGTCGATGGCCGTCAATGTACGCACTGGTTCGACCAACAGCTTGCCGCCGCCTGGCAGCAGGACCTCTTCCTCCAGGCATTCGGCAATTGCGTCCTTGATGTCCGCGCGCGACGGTATCCAATCGCGTTCCGCCTGGAAGATCACCTTGTCGGCCAAAGATGGCCGGTACTTCGCGCACCAGGCTTCGATGATCGGCACGTCGACACGCCGGTCGCAGGTGATGCTCTCCACCGCCTCCAATGCCTCAAGCGCGCGCTGCCACAGATTGGGCGGCGACAGCAGGAGTGCCGGGGCCTGCTTGCCCTTGGCGCTGACGTCCACCATCGTCTTGATGCTGGTGGTGAGGCGCACGCCCTTCTCCTCGCGGCCGTCACGACGGATCTGAACAATCACCGCGTCGCCTTCCGTCGGCTGGTTGCCCTGCTTCTTCAACGGCAACAAGCCGGGCCGCGCCAGGCCGATCTCGACGAAGGCCGCGTTGAGGCTGGCATCGATCCCGGTCACCCGGCCGAGATAGACGCCGCCAACCTTGCTGCCCTCGCCCGGCTTCTCGGTCAGTGCCTGCGCCAGGCGATCATTGGACCAGCGGAAGAACTCGGTGCGGTCTGCGGAAATGCTGATGAATACCTGATCCGACATGGTCATTCCCCAAAACCTAGGCCGGTCAACATCGCATAGACATCGCTGAGGCTGAGGCCGACAATATTGCTGTACGAGCCGGCAATGCTGGGAATGAACGCCGCCGCCAGCCCCTGGACCGCATAGCCCCCGGCCTTGCCATGCCATTCCTCGCTGGCGATATAACGCTCAATTTCGGCAGTGCTCAAGCGCTTGAACACAACGTCAGTCCTGACCACGCGCAGTATCGACTGCCCCGATGGCGCGGCGATCGCGATCCCACCGATCACCTTGTGCCGGCGACCACTCAGCAACTCAAGGCACCGGCGCGCCGTCACGGCATCCTCCGCCTTAGGGAGAATCCGCCGCCCCAAGGCGACCACCGTATCGGCCGCGAGCACGAATGCGCCGGCATGACGCGGATGAACCGCGGCGAGTTTTTCGCTCGCAATCCTCCGCGCATAGGCGGCCGGCAATTCGCGCGGCAATGCGGCCTCGTCAATATGCGGCGCATCCACCGCTGAGGGGATGACGCCGATCTGCTTAAGCAAATCCAGACGACGGGGTGAGGCTGAGGCGAGAATGAAGGCGCTAGAGAGAGCGGGTCGGGTCAACGTATAATCCTTCCAAGAATGGCGCGGATCATATCGATCGCCTCTAAAACCTCAATCTCTACCGGCCCGTACTCTTTTTGCTTGCTTTTCCAATGGCACGAGCCACTAATGGAACATATGGGCAACGATAATTGGCCAAACATGTCAGACGATGATTCTGCGAAATCAGTGGTCCCCCGCGTGGAAAATCGAATACCAGATTTTATTGCAACGGCGGCGTCTGGCTATATGCCGCTTGCCATCCTGGGCGGCCTTGTTGGCGCTTCGCTCATTTGCATGCTCTTCCTGAAACCAAGCCCTCATGACTATTGCGTCAGAGGTGCGGCATATCTGAACTGTGATCCGCCAACCGTACAACAGTTGGCAGCTATGTCTCCGTCCGAGATTTCCTATCGCGACCGCGGTCGGGCTTATCTAAGGATGGGGGAGTACGCGCGAGCGATTGACGATCTCAATGAAGCGCTCCGACGCGATCCTGCGGATACTGAAAGCCTCCTAAATCGTGCCTCTGCATTGCAGCAGGTCGGCGACGATGACCGAGCACTCGCCGATTACGCAGCATCTTTTCGGCGTGGCGACCGAAATCACGACACATATCTTGGTCGTGGCAAACTATTCACGCGTCAGGGCGATTACATCAGAGCCATCGTAGATTTCACCCATGCGGTAGATCTGGCGCCGAGAAATTCCGAGGCATATATCTGGCGCGGCTACAATTACGTCAGAATCGGCGATGATCAAGCTGCGCTCGTCGATCTAGACAAGGCCGGCGCACTCGACGATCACAATGTAGACGTCTGGCGCTATCGTGCCGGTGCACTGTATCGCCTGCGGCAATACGCCGAAGCCGGACGCAGCGTCGGACGCGGGATCGCACTCGTTCAGGACCCGCGTGAGGCGCCTGAATTGTGGTACTACCGGGCACTTGTCACTGCCAAACTATCGCCGGCGTCAGCTGCAGCAACATCCGCCGTGCGGGCAGATCTAGCAACCGCAAACGAGAGCAGCGACGACGACGCCCCACTGCTCGTGATGCTATGCGTCGATACCACACTGCTTGGCTTTCTTGACCTAGCGACTTCACCATGTGACCGCGCGGCAAAGCACCCAGATGACAAGGGAAATGCGCTGGGCGCGCGTGGTTATCTTAAGATGCGATTAGGTCAGTGGGCACAAGCCGCGATTGATTTAGAGGGATCACTCGGGGCAGCCCCCCACAATGCAAATACCCTCTACATGCATGCTTACGTCAAAGAAAGGCTTGGCGACACGTTGGCCGCCCAACAGGACTATGCAGATGCTCGAAACAGAGACGGGAATATCGATGACGCCATGCGCGATCTTGGAATCGCCCCGGGAACGACTTCTCTTGGACCGGTCGCACCCCGGCAAATGCCTTAGGCCCGGATGACCGCAAACACGGCCTCAGCAAACTCAGATCTGCGGGGCACCGGTGAGCGGGAAACGCTCGCGAATGCGCTTCATGAGGCCGTCACGCACGGTCCGGTAGGCTTCCAGCCGATCTTCCCGGCTGCCTTCGACGATGGTCGGATCCAGCGTATTCCAGAATTCCACATCGCAGGCCATGGTCCGGGTCATATCGACGGCCTTGTGCTGCGCCTCCGGCGACAGCGAGATGATGAGGTCGAAGGAATCGTCCTCGAGGTCGTCGAAGGTTTTGGGCCTGTGCTTGGTGACGTCGATGCCGATCTCATCCATCACGGCCACCACGAAACCGTCCACCTCCTGGGCCCGTACGCCCACTGAATCGACATAGACCTGCTTGCCATGCAGGTATTTCATGATCGCTTCGGCCATCGGTGAACGCACAGAGTTGAATGTGCAACAGAACAGGACGCTGCCGGGCAAACCCTGCGGCATGCGACCTCACATCTTTACATGCAAGGCGCAGATCAGCGTGAAGAGCCGACGTGCGGTGTTGAAATCGACCTCTACCTTGCCGGCAAGTCTTTCGCGCAGAATCTCGGAACCTTCGTTATGCAAGCCGCGACGTCCCATATCGATCGCCTCGATCTGCGACGGGGAGGCAGATTTGATGGCCTGATAGTAGCTCTCGCAAATGTCGAAGTACTCTTTGACGATGCGGCGAAACGGAGAGAGGGACAGGATGAACTTGTATATCGGGTCGCCCTGTTGATCCTTGATATCGAAGACGAGGCGGTTTTCCTCGATCGACAGCGCCAGGTGATAAGGACCGGTATGCTCGATCGCCGGCTGAAACAGATTCTCCTCGAGCAGGTCGAATATCGCGACAGCCCTCTCACGCTCCACTTCCGGCGTGCGGCGCGCGGTTGTTTCCTCGTCCAGGTCGATGCGGATCAGCCGGCCTGTCGTCATGGCTGGCGGCAATCAGGAAACGGCGCGCCGCAAGCGTTCGACATAATCGCCGATCTCGCGTGGGAACGTCTTCATGGCGGTCCGATTGACGATGAGGCGCGACGTGACTTCGGCAATCTTCTCGATCTCGACCAGGTTGTTCGCCTTCAGTGTGGCACCGCTCGAGACGAGATCGACGATGCGACGGCAAAGGCCCAAGGTCGGCGCCAGTTCCATCGCACCGGACAGCTTGATGCACTCGGCCTGAACGCCACGTGCGGCGAAATGATTCTGCGTGACATTGGGATATTTGGTCGCGACACGAATATGGGACCAGCGACTGGGATCGTCGGTCTCCGACAAATCCCTCGGCTCCGCCACCGACAGCCTGCAATGACCGATCTTGAGATCGACCGGGGCATAGATTTCCGGATAGTCGAATTCGAGCAGCACGTCGTTGCCTGCGACACCGAGCTGCGCGGCGCCGAAGGCGACAAAGGTCGCGACGTCGAAGCTGCGAACGCGAATGATCTCGAGGCGCGGATCATTGGTCCGAAAGCGCAAGGCGCGCGAATTTTCATCGGCAAATTCTGCCTCCGGCTCGATTCCCGCTCTTTGGAGAACCGGCAGGACCTCTTTCAGAATTCGACCCTTAGGGAGCGCCAGAACGAAGACGTCGCTCATTCCCGCCCCTTGCCTGTGCCGACACTTTCCCGGTCGTGGTCGGGCCGCCATTGCGTCGGCCAACCTTCCCCCATGTCTTTGAGGAACACGCTGAGCTCAGACACCACCAACTGAATGACCCCGCCGCCCGAAAACATCAGGTTGAGCTTGTCGCCATCCACCTGCAGCGTCAGCAGCGACAGGAACTTGCCTCTTTGCTTGAGGTCGATGTCGCGACTGCGCACCGACAGCACCTTGTCGATACAGAGGCCGGCATGAATACGCTGTTCGGTGTCGTGATAATCATCGGCGTCGTGGAAGCTGGCATCGTCCTTTGACGCAATGCCCGCATGGCGTCCTGCTGGCTCGCGCTCCCATTGGAAGCGGTTCATCAGCATGATGAAGCGCTGTTCATTGCTGAGATACTGCACCTCGGAAATAGGCACCAAGGCGTCCTGCAGGGCTGCGGCCACGATCGCGAGATCGTCCGCGTCCTTTGCCATCACCCGCATGTCTTTGGCATTCGCCGGCCTTGCCATCCCCTACTCCGCCGCTGCGTCACTCAAGCGCTCGATCTCGGCACCACAGGCCGACAGCTTGTCCGTCAGCTTTTCGTAGCCCCGATCGAGATGATAGACGCGGTTGAGGTAAGTGTCGCCCTCGGCTGTCAGACCCGCCAAGACCAGCGACACGCTGGCGCGCAGATCGGTCGCCATGACCGGCGCACCTGTCAGCTTCTTCACGCCCCGCACCATGGCAGAGGATCCGTGAACATTGATGCTGGCCCCCATGCGCGTGAGTTCCGGCACATGCATGAAGCGGTTCTCGAAGATCGTCTCGGTGATCATCGAGGCGCCCTCGGCTGTCGTCATCAGCGCCATCATCTGCGCCTGCAGATCGGTCGGGAACCCCGGGAACGGCTCCGTCATCACGTCGACACCGTTGAGGGCACCGTTCTTGCGCTTCACCAGCAAGCCCCGCGGCGTCTCGGTGAGCGAGACACCGGCCTGCGACAAGGTCGAGGCCGCCGCGCCGATCAATTCATGATGCAATCCGACCAGTTCGACCTCGCCCCCCGTGATGGCCGCCGCCATCGCATAAGTGCCGGCCTCGATACGATCGGCGACGACGCTGTGGGTGCATCCATGCAGGCGCTCGACGCCCTGGATCTTCAGATGGTCGGTCCCGATGCCGTCGATCTTGGCGCCCATCGCATTGAGGCAGGCGGCGAGATCGGAAATCTCCGGCTCACGTGCGGCATTGATCAGATGCGTCTCGCCCTTGGCCAACGTCGCTGCCATCAGCAGGTTCTCCGTGGCCCCCACCGAGACCTTCGGGAACGTGATTTCGCAGCCCTTCAGTCCGTTGGGTGCCTTCGCGAGGATGTAGCCAGAGTCGAGCTCGATCTCGGCCCCCATCTGCTGCAGGCCCTTGATGTGGAGATCGACCGGGCGCGTGCCGATGGCGCATCCGCCCGGCAACGAGACTTTCGCCTGGCCATGGCGGGCCACCAGCGGACCCAGTACCAGAACGCTGGCGCGCATCTTGCGGACGAGGTCATAGGGTGCCGTGGTCACGGCAAGACCTTTGGCGGAGAAGCTGATCGATCGCCCTTTGAGTGACTGGCGTGTCGTCACCTCGACACCTAGATGCGCCAACAGATTGGTCAATGTCGTAATGTCGGCAAGGTCCGGGACGTTGTCGAGGCGCACCTCGTCATCGGTCAACAGGCAAGTGCACATCAACGGCAATGCGGCGTTCTTGGCGCCGCTGATCCTGATCTCACCCTTAAGTGGGTTGCCGCCGCGAATGCGAATACGGTCCATAGGTCTTCTTGTCCGATCTCGTTAAAGGCGCGGCAGCGTTACGCCGCGCTGGCCCATGTATTTTCCAGCACGGTCCTTATAGGACGTCTCGCAAGGGGTAGCGCCCTTGAGGAACAGGAACTGGCAGGCGCCCTCATTGGCATAGATCTTCGCCGGAAGAGGCGTTGTGTTTGAGAATTCGAGCGTGACATGCCCTTCCCATTCGGGCTCGAGCGGCGTCACATTCACGATGATGCCACAGCGGGCATAGGTCGATTTGCCAAGACAGATGACCAGCACGTCGCGCGGCACGCGGAAATATTCGACCGTGCGCGCCAGCGCAAACGAATTGGGCGGGATGATGCAGACATCGGCCTCGCGGTCGACGAAGCTCTTGGGGTTGAACTCCTTGGGATCGACGACCGCGGAATCGACATTGGTGAAGATCTTGAATTCCGGCGACACGCGGGCGTCATAGCCATAGGACGAGACGCCATAGGAGATGACGCCATCACGTTTCTGGCTTTCGACAAATGGCTCGATCATGCCGTGCTTTTGCGACATCTCGCGGATCCAGGTATCGGGCATGATCGACATTGGCGGATAGGTCCCTTTCAAGCGTCAAAGGCGGGAGTGACGGAGGTTTCGCACGGCACGGATTCGTCAGCCCCCCAATCGCGCCGTTTGTATCGGAAGGCCCGGAAAGCCTCAAGGATTAGCGTGTTTTGGGCGCCTCGTCGGCCATGTCCTGCTCAAGTTCAGCCCGGTCGCGTGCCTGACTTTTGCGGCGCTTCAGATTCGCCCGCAAAGCCGCCGCCAGCCGCTCGGCTTTCGCCACCGCCGCTGGATTGCCCCGCGCAGCGCCCGGCAGCTTGTCATTTTGTGACGCCATCCAGATGCTCCCACAATTCATTCAACTAACTGAATTCATAGTATTTAATTAGGGCGAAATTGCGGTTTCGCCAAGGTGCTTCACGGGCCGCATTCACCCATTTATCCACGGGCGTCACAGCGCTTGCTATCGCAAACGCCTTCTGGCATCTTCCGCGCCGCTTCATCGGGGCCGCACCCAAGCCCCTCCTTTTCGAAGCTTCCATGGCGCCGTCGTAGCTCAGGGGTAGAGCACGTCCTTGGTAAGGACGGGGTCGGAGGTTCGATTCCTCTCGACGGCACCATTTTTTCCTTCAATGCCAGACGCTCCCTAGCCAAGGCGATCCCAATGGGTCAGCTGGGCTCAAATGAGCGCGCCACCAGATGGCGATGGGCTCGACCATATTGTGCTTTTTTCCCATATAGATAGGCAGCCTCAGCAGCGAGATCCCTTGAGATTCAATCGATGCGTTTTGAGTTGTAGGAATATTCAACTATCGTACGATTCGTCAAAGATCAAACCCCCTTGCATGAGGTTCGCGTGAACAAGCCAGCCATCGCCGCATTCCTTCTCGCCGCCATGATTGTCTCGTCATGTGCGACCAAGCAGCCATCGAATGGGACGAGCCTGACAGTGGTCTCGTGGGGGGGCGCTTATACGGATACGCAGCGGAAGGCCTTCTTCAAGCCTTACACATCGTCCACTGGCACCGAGATCCTCGAACGCCAGTACGATGGCGGGCTGGATAAAGTTAGGGCCATGGTCCAGGCCAAGAACGTCACCTGGGACGTGATTGATGTCGACGCAGCGCATGCTGTCGATGGCTGTGATCAGGGGCTTTTCGAGAAGCTCGACATGTCGAAGATCGGCGACACTGCAGCTTTTCTGCCCGGAAGTGTTCTGGACTGTGCCGTCGGCACGGTCGCGTACTCAACGATCCTCGCCTTTGATGCCGACAAGCTCACGCAAGACCCGCCGACATCGCTCGCTGATTTCTTCGATCTTCAACAGCACCCAGGCAAACGCGGCTTGCTGAAGAATGCGGCCGGAAACTTGGAATGGGCTCTCCTCGCCGACGGCGTCCCGATTACTGATGTCTATAAGGCGCTTGCGACGCCAGCCGGCGTGGACCGTGCCTTCGCGAAGCTCGACACCATAAAATCGGAAATCGTCTGGTGGGAGTCCGGCGCACAACCGCTAGCCCTTCTCGACGAAGACAAAGTCGTCATGAGCAGTGCCTGGCACGCCCGCGTCAACGACGCGATAAAGTCGGGCAAGAACTACAAGATCGTTTGGGATTTCCAGGCGCTCGACTGGGATTTCTGGGCGATCGTTAAAGACACGCCCAATATCAATCGCGCTTATGACTTCGTGAAATTCGCCAGCGATCCAAAGATCATGGCGCAGCACTCAAAATATATCGACTATGGGCCAACCAGAACGGATGCCGCAGCTTTGATCGATCCGGCGATCGCGGCACACCTGCCTACACAAGCGACTAATGTGGCAACCGCATTTTCGATCGATCCAAGGTTCTGGTCGGAGCATGGCGGCAGCCTGAACAGCCGCTTCAACGCTTGGCTTGCTCGCTAAAACGTGCTTCGCGCGGCGCCAGGACATAGGCATAGTGTAGCAGGTCCTGGCGACGTACGGCAGCCAGCGTTTCGCAGGTGACGGTGAAGCCCGCGGCCTCGGCTAATATGACAAAGTCCGGCGCTTCAAAGGCTGACCACAGCAGGATCACGCCCCCCGCTCGAAGCCTTGCCGCGAAGGACTGAAGACCCTCCGCAGAGTAGAGGCGTGCATTCGCGGGCGCCACCAGGGCTTCCGGGCCGTTATCTACATCGAGCACGATAACGTCAAAGGGGCCGACATCGCCGCGACGAACAAAGGCGCCGATATCACCTGGGACGATCGCAAGGTTGTCCGGACGCGCTGGCAGGACGCTCGCCGCCACGAAGCGGTAAAACCATGCGATGACTTGCGGCGACAATTCGGCCACCGTTATGCGCCCTCTGTCGTCAAGCGCCGCTGCCGTTGCAGCCAAGGTGTAGCCCAGCCCCAGGCCACCAATCAGGATATGCGGATCGGCCTTTTGCGCCACCTCAACCGCCATTCGTCCCAGCGCCAGTTCCGATTGATGACCCAGGCCATTCATCAGTTCGTACCCGTTGGCCCGGATCATGAATACGTCGCCCTGCCGATAGAGCGTCAATTCGCCATCGGGAACATGCGCCGTCTCGATGAGATCCCAGGCCATGGTCTTAAACGCGCTTGAAGATGAGCGACGTGTTGATGCCGCCGAAGGCGAAGTTGTTGGACATCAGATGGGCGATATCCAAGCGGCGTGGTACCGCCATGACATAGTCGAGTTCGGCGCATCGCGGATCGACATTGTCGAGATTGGCCGTCGGCGCAAACCACTGATCTCGCATCATCTCGATGCCGAGCCAGGCTTCCATGGCACCGCAAGCACCCAGGCTGTGCCCGAAATAGGATTTGAGCGAATGAATGGGTATGGCACCACCCAAAGCCGCACGGGTGGCTTCAGTTTCGGCAATATCACCCCATTCGGTGGCGGTACCGTGGCCGCTCACAAACCCAATCTCACTGGCTGGCAAGCCCGCATCGGCAAGCGCCTCCAGCAAGGCGATCTGCATGGTCGCCGCTTGCGGCTGAGTGACGTGATTGCCATCCGAGTTGCAGGCGAAACCGACAATCTCGGCATGGATGGGAGCGCCCCGCGCCATGGCGCGATCGCGCTCTTCAAGAATGAGCGTCACCGCGCCCTCGCCGATCACCAATCCATCTCGGTCGCGATCATAGGGACGCGGCGTGGCTTCCGGACGATCGTTACGCGTGCTGGTCGCATACAACGTATCGAACACAGCCGATTCGGTGACGTCCAGTTCATCGGCGCCGCCCGCCACCATCACCTCCGCCTTGCCCCAGCGGATGGCTTCATAGGCGTAGCCGATACCCTGGCTGCCGGACGTGCAGGCACTGGACGTCGGAATGATACGGCCGGTGATGCCGAAAAAGAGGCCGATATTGACCGCCGCCGTGTGGCTCATCATCTGGATGTAGCTGGTGGCGTTCAGCGTCTTCGACTGACCGTCCTTCATCAGTTCGGCAAAGGCCATGACCGGCGCCGGGCTGCCGAAAGACGAGCCATAGGCGATGCCGGTCCGACCGGATGTGATGACGGCATCATCGAGCAAGCTAGCGTCCTCCAGTGCCATTTCGGTCGCGCGCACCGCCATTTTGGCGACTGGTCCCATGGTGCGGGTCTTCTTGCGCGGATAGCGATCATCCACCGAAAATCCCCGCACCGGCGCAGCGAGGCGGGTGTTGATACCGGAAAACCGTTCCCATTCCGGCAGATGCCGGATGGCCGTCTCTGCCCGTTCCAAATGACCGCGAATTTCCGGCCAATTGCTGCCAAGTGCTGTAATGCCCCCCATGCCCGTAACGACGACGCGACGCATCAGACCATGCCCCCGTTGACCGACAGGACCTGGCGCGTCACATAAGCGGCACCGTCTGAACAGAGATAGGAAACTGCGGCGGCCACTTCCGCCGGTCGACCCGCACGGCGCATCGGCACCATCTTCAGGATCTCCTCCATCGGCAGATTCTCGACCATCTGCGTCTCGATGATCCCCGGCGCTACACAATTGACCGTGATGTTCCGCTTGGCCAGTTCGATCGCCAACGCTTTCGTCGCACCGATGATGCCGGCCTTGGCAGCACTGTAATTCACCTGTCCACGATTGCCGGTTATGCCGGAAACCGAGGCGATGGTGACGATCCGGCCACCCTGTCGCGCACTCACCATCGGCATCACGGCAGGCCGCACCACATTATAGAAACCACCGAGGTCTGTTTCGAGAACGTCATCCCACTCGTCATCGGTCATGGCCGGAAAAGCCGCATCGCGGGCAATGCCGGCATTGAGAACGAGGCCCCAATACGCCCCATGTGCCGCAATGTCCGCTTCCAGAACGTGGCGTGCCTGCGCGCGGTCCTTGAGGTCGAAAGTCAGTACGCGCCCCCGCCCACCAATCCGGTTCAACGTCTCCTCCGCGCCTGCACGGTCGCGGCCGTAATGGAGGACCATGGCAAACCCGTCGGCGCTCAGCTTTTCAGCGATCGCGCGGCCAATCCCCTTGCTGGCACCTGTTACCAAAATCGATTTCGTCATTGCCTATCCAGCTTTGTCAGATCTATCCCCTGGCTGATCAGCACCGCGGCGAGATCCACCGGCTGATGCAGAGTCAGCTGAGCTCGCGCCAGCACGTCGGCACCTCGCAAGGTACAATCGAATACACCGGTTTCGCCATCCCGGAAAACGAGCTCGGCTCGGACGACCAGCTGCTCGCCTTCGCGGAACCACGCCCGAGTTGCCGAGAAATTGCGCGTTCCAAGCAGAAACCCGATGCGAACCGGTAGGTTCTGCCGTCGCGCCTCCAGACCGACAAAGGCGCCACAGGCTTGCGCCATCCACTCGATGGCGATATGCGCCGCGACCCCTTGGCCACGCTCGAAAAAAATGTTGTCGCTCCGAACGCGGAGGTCGGCTTCGATGGCGGCATCCGTGAAGCCACTGACGCGGTCCAGCAACACCATGCGCCCCGAATGGGGCAGCAGATCCGTGACCGGATAGGGGCATGCCTGCATCACCATGCCCCCCGCCCCAGGATCAGTGCCATATTGCTGCCGCCGAAGGCGAAGGAATTGCTAAGCATGGCGCAGCGTACCATAAGGTCCACGCGTGCATCTTGTGCAACCAGGCGAAGGGGCGGAATGGCCGGATCGGCCTCACCATCCCAGAGATGCGGCGGCAATCGACCGGCACCGTAGCCGGGGTGCAAAGCCAGATAAAGGAATGCGGCCTCGCACGCTCCGGCCGCGCCGAGCATATGCCCGGTCATGCCCTTGGTCGAACTGCAGGGCGTGTCGGGTCCAAACACCTGCGCCACCGCCAAGCCTTCCATGGCGTCATTGAGGGCCGTGCCCGTGCCATGAAGATTCACATAGGCGATATCACCTGCCGAGACGGCGGCGTCCGCCAACGCCGCCGTCATCGCCGCCGCGGCACCGGCACCGCTGGGATCGGGCGCACTCAAATGATACGCATCCGAGCCCTCGCCCAGCCCCAGCAAGGCAATGTCAGCGGCCTCAGGCGTCAAAAGAAATGCGGCCGCGCCTTCCCCGATATTGATGCCGTCCCGGTTGCAGCTGAATGGTTGGCACAGGCCGCGCGCCATGGCATCGAGCGACGCAAAGCCGTTGACGGTCGTGGCACACAATGTATCGGCGCCGCCAACGACAGCGGCATCGCAGAGGCCGGCCGCGATCAACCGCCGCGCGCTGGCAAAAACCTTGGCGCTCGATGAGCACGCGGTGGCGACGGTGTAACTCGGGCCGCTCAATCCGAGATAGCTGGCGGCACCCTCTGCCAGGCGTCCCAGTTCCTGGTGCTGATAATGAAAGCCGGCTGGCCAGGCTCCGCCGGCTTTTTGGGCGAGGTAGGCGGCTTCTCCCTCGGCGATGCCAGATGTGCTCGTACCCAGAATGACGGCAATGCGGTGCGCGCCGAAACGCGCCTTGGCAAGCGATACTTCTTGCGCGATCTGGTCGAGGACGAGCCGCATGAGGCCGTCATTTCGCGTCGGCGCCTGAGGCAGTGCGGCACTGACACGCCCCACCCGCACCCGGCGATCTGGGAACACCACCATCTCATGGGCCAAACCGGTACGGGTGCCGGCGAAGAGTGCTTCCGCCACATCAGCTTTGCCGGTGCCAAGCGGCGTTGCGATCCCCATACCCGCAATACCCAGTCTCACGGTGTCACCTCCACCGTCTGCACGTCGATCAGATAGCCCCAGGCATTGTTCCGATACGTCACGCGACCATTGCCAAGATCGTCGATATGAAGAACCTCCTCGGTCCCAATGCTCACGATCCGCGTGCGGCCGATCTCCTGCAGCGTGGCGCCCGACGATTTCAATGCCTGGCGCAGGACATCGCGCGGCCAGTAGAGCAGGACGATATCGGCCAGCATGGCGCCGGGCTTCACCTGTGGTGGTAGCCAGTCTGCCCGGGTCGCCGTGACCAATCCGGATTTCTCCCACACAACCGTCATCGCGCGGCGACCAAGCCCATCAAGTCCAACCAGCTGGAACCGTTCCGGGGTTACGCTGATGCGGCCCTCGAAAGCAAAGACATCTGCGCCATGATGCACGGTTATCTGTTGCAGCCATTCCGCCCTGTGCCCAAGGTCACCCGGCGCCGGCAGGTTCAAGACCCGGCCCGGCGCAAAGAGCGGCTGGTTATCGGATTGCCCTGTGGCGACGCCGGAACAGGCCGTCAGCAGCAGGAGCAGGACAAACCCCCACCGTCTCATGCCGCCCTCCTGCGACGTGGATTCACTGAGCCGGCCAGCGGGGCCAGCAGAAAGGCGATGAAGATCCCGAGCAGCATCGAAAGCCCGAACGCATGGACGGCAAACACACTGCTGAACGCCAGAACGCCGAATGAAAGCAACGTAGTTATCATGTCGAGGAGCACTGCGAGCATCGTGACGGGTCTGTGCGCCTGATCCGTTTCCGCACAAAAAGTTGCATAATCAACGCCGATGGCAAGAACAAGAATCAAACCCATGACGTGGAAAAAACTGATCGGCTCGCCGCACAATGCAATGAGGGCTGGGGTGAGAAGTAGGGCCGCCACCGGCGGCAGAAGCACGAGCAACCCGCCTGTGAAGCCGTAGCGCCAGGCCAGCGGCAGGATCATGAGCAAGGCCGAAAGCCCGATCAACCACATGGCGCGGTGGCGATAGGTCCCAAGCCGTTCGCTGAAATCACCGGCAGGATCCAGGAAGCGTACGCCCGCCAACCCGGTTAATGCGGCCCGAATAGCCGCAGGATCCTTGACGCCGTCCAAGGCAACGACCTGCTGGCCCACGCCCAGCACCCATTCCTTCAGAAACGGCAGCGATCCGCTTTCAAGCGCCCGGCGCAGATCGATCGGCGAGACATCCGGTTTCGACAGTGCACGCAACCCCAATTGCTGCGCTTGTCCGGCCCAGTCAAGGCGATCGACCAAGGCAGCATTCTCGGCCTGGCGTTTGAGCGAGGGAACGAAGTCGGCCGGGCCACGATGCGCCGCCAGCGCATGATCGGATGGCAATCGATCGAGGATCTCCGCGACCCTCTCCCCCAGCTGCAATGCTGTCTCGTCATCGACCGCCTCAATGGCGACAAACTGCAGGGTGCCACTGGTCCCGGTAAGCCTTTGAATATCCGCCTGCTCGGTCAAAAGAGCTGGGTCGAGCGATTGCATCCGTCGCACATCGTCGCTCACGGTGAGGCGCAGCAGCCCAAGTGCAGCCAATCCGACCAGGACAACCAACGACAACAGACAGATGCGCCGCAAGCGCCGATCTTCCCATATCTGCCAGAAGAGGTCGGCAAAACGCAGCAGATGACGGCCATATCCGGGTGCCTGGCCGCGATCGAGGAACGGGAACCAGAAAACCACCGTGAGGAATGACGCACTGAGGCCAACAATCGAAAACACCGCAACCTGGCGCAAGGCAGGAAACGGCGCCGCCAACAGAATGGCATAGCCAATCAATGTGGTCAGCAGGCCAAGGCTGATCCCTGGCAGGACCTCGTGCAGTCGTTGCCAAGGCGTTGGTCGCAAAGGATCGAACACGGTTGCCGAATAGTGAATGCCGTAATCAACCGCAACGCCGGTCAGTCCGACGCCGAACAGCAGAGTGGCAATGTGAATCTCGCCGAAGAACCAGAGGTTGGCCGACAGTCCGGCACCGATGCCGATGGCGACCGCCATCAGGTTCATGATCAGGGGCCCGGCACGGCGAAAGGCACCGATCAGCAAGACAATCGTGCCGAGCGTGGCGATGGTGCCGAGGGTCGACGTCTCACGCAAGCCCGCCTGCGACCCGCGCGCGGCGAAGAAAATGGCGCCGCTGCGCTTCACAGCCAATCCAGGTGCCAGCATCGCCGCGTCACCGACCGCCTGATCGAGTATCGCGGTAACCCTTTCCTGAACATCAAGCGCGTAGGGATCGCCGACGATATCGCCCGTGAGCACAACCCATGTCACATCCCCATCCGTGACGGAGAGATAGCCATTGTCCGGGGCCACGCGTGACAGCGGGGCCGGCAAGCTTGAGAGAAACGCCGGAAACAACAGGAACGGATCCTGCCTCAACAGGTGCGCATCGGCAAAGCCGCCCACGCCGTAAATCTGCGCCAAGGCACGATCGATGACCGTTTGCGATCTCCCGGCAAGCAACGCATCGCGGTCGGTCGGAGCCAGCAATCCGCGAAGATGGGGCAAATAAAGTGCGCCCATTGTCTTCAATTGGTCGGGGCCCGCCCTTTGCAGGTTCACGAGATTGGCCGCCAACAATTCTGCTTCGATGGCGGCGGTTGCCTTGCGCGCCATGCCGCGGTCCTTGTGGCCGACGACCAAGACGAAGCGCTTGGCAGCCTTCTCCATAAGGCGGCCCGCCAACGCATGGGAGTTCTGCGTCGCCGCGTCTGCCGGCAGCAGGGACAGGAGGTCGGTGCGCAAAGGGATACCGCGCCAGGTATTTACACTGAGATAACCGCCGGTCAGAAGTGTGATCAACAGCCAGGTGAGAGCAAATGCGGCGGCGGGACGCGGTCGAGTCATGGCCGGCCGACGGCGTCGAGGAGCGCCTTCTCTTGGCTGGTCAAGGCCGTCGTTCCACGTTGCTGTTGGCTGAAGCTCAAGCGGTCGACATCACCGCCCTGTTTCTCAATCTCCACAGTGTCGACAAAGGCAGCGCCGGAGATGCGGATCTCGGTAATCGGCATCGCCCCGGTCGGCATGCCCTCGCGCGATTTCAGCCGCAGGCGCCATTGGCCGTCAGCTTCGGTCTTCTCGACGACAAAATCCTTTTGCAATTCTGTCCAATCGCCAGCGAGAGCCCCGGTCAGCATGCCGTACAACCCCGCCATGATGGGGGCGCGGCTGGCCGGCACATTGAGGGTCGTTGCGCCATTGCTCTGTTGTGCCAAACCATTTGGTGTCATCAAGGTCACGACCGCAAACGGCCTCTCGGTCCGCCAGATGAGGCCACTGCCAGGCGCCAGAACGAACGTGCCCTCACTGCGCAACGGCCCATCGAAGCCTTGCAGTACGCGCTCCTGGACGAAACTGCCGCGCAGCATTTCTCCTGCGCCGAGCACCTGCGGTTCCTCAGCGAAAGCCGCCGCTGTCCAGCATGATACCAGTATGCTCAATACCTTCATCAGACCGCGCACAGCACTCGCCTCACCTTGTTGAGCAGGATCTCGGGCGATTCCAGGCTCAGCTCATGGGTAACCGCATTCACCGCCAGCTGGACCGTGTGGGCCTTCGTGAGAATCTCGCCACTGGCCGCATCCTTGCAGCGATAATCGATCTTCAGCCGATTTTCGTATTCGACCAAGGTCGCCTCAACAACGATCAGCTGTCGATACCGGACCGGGCGCACATATTTGACCCGCATGTCGACAATCGGCCACAGGAAGCCCGATTCCGCCATCTGCGCATAGTTGTAGTCGATCCGGTCGAGAAGAAGGCCGCGCGCCTGCTCGAAATAGCGTACGTAATTGCCGTGCCAGACGACCTCCATCGGGTCGATGTCGTAAAACTGCGCGACGATCTCGCAACTGGCGCTGATCATGAACTGGCTCCCCTGCGGGCCGGATTCCAGAAATTGAAGAAATTGTACCATTGCAGCGGATTGTTGATCGCATAGCGTTCCAGCCGCGCCGCAAAGGCCGCTGCGTAGGTTTCAAGCGCTTCTTCCCGCCCTTGCCGCGGCAGCAAGACCTTGTCGGCAAGCTTCTCGACATCAAGTTGATAGTGTTCACCCCGGCGCACACAGAACAGCGTGTAAACCGGGCATTCCAACAAGGAAGCGAGGATGTAGGGCCCCTGCGAGAACGGTGCCCGGCGGCCGAGGAACAACACGTCACTGACCCGGTCGCTGTTCACTGGAATGCGGTCCCCAGCAATCACCACCCACGCGCCCTGCTCCACCCGCGCCTTAAGCTCCATCGCCGCTGCCGGCCCCAGATCAGTCACCTGCCAGGTATTGATGGCGGCTTCCGGCCGGAACTCCCGCAGCAAGCGATTGTAGTTCTCTGCATGGCGGGTATGGACCAACACCAGGAGCCGCTGCCGCGTGGCATCGTCCAACAATGCCCGCGCCAGATCGACATTGCCGAGATGGCCGACGATGATGACAGCACCAGCTGGCGATCGTTCAGCCTCCGAAAGATCACTGACCCGGCCAGGCCGTATTGCATCGGGGGACATACGCCCGGTCCAACCGATGAACGTATCGACCGCACGACCAGCGAAAGACATGAAATGGCGGAGGCCCAGTGTCCAGGGTGGCGATGCCGGAAGATGCGCGCCCTGATGCCGGACCGTGCGCAGAAAATCGGCCGACGCGCGACGCTGTTCCTGGCCGGTCAGGTAGAAATAGAGAACGACCGGCGCCAACAGGCACAAACAGCCCTGCCGGCCCAGCAAGCGGGTCATACCGGCAGCGACTTGCAGCCCGGCGTAGGCGCCTCGCTCGGTGATCGAGGCCCAATGCCGCGACGAGGTTTGCCGATGGCGCAGCAAGCGGGGAAAGCGCCGCAACATGCCGAAAAAGAGCCGCGTATGCATGCGGGTAATGCGCAGGTTGTCGCGCCAAAGATCGAAATTGGATGTGTTATCGACCGGGTAAGTGACCGCGACAGGGTGTTCGACGATCGGCACGCCGCGCCAGAACAGCCGCACCATGATCTCGGTATCGAAATCCATGCGCCGGCCAATCGGCTCGCCGTCTCGCAGCAGCGATGCCACCGCAGACAGTGGATAGACGCGCAATCCACACATGCTGTCGCTGATGGCCAGGGACAGCGTCTCGATCCAGACCCAGATATGGGTCGCATATCGTCCAATCGCACGGCCGAGCGGAACGGAGCTGTCATAGATCGGCACGCCCGCCACCAACGCATCGGTGCGTGCCCGCGACTGGGTCAGAAGCTGGGCCACCGCGCCGAGGTCGTGCTGTCCATCGGCGTCGATTTGCAAGGCATGGGTGAAACCGGCGGCGATCGCCAGTTGAAACCCGTGCAGGACCGCCCCGCCCTTGCCCTGGTTCGGTTCCAATCGCGCGACGCTGACGTCGTCACGCTGAGAAGCGAGGCCTGCCAGGGCCGCCGCGTGTTGGGGATCACTGCCATCGTCGATGATGAAGACCGGCAGACCATGCTCCCTCAGGCCAGCGACAATCCGCGGCACCGCCAGGCTATGATTGTGGCTGGGAATGACCGCGCAGATGCGCATGGTGTTGCTCACGTCGCGGCCAAGCGAATGACGCCCGAGGTGAGCACATCGTCACCCCGCCGATATGAGAATCGGAGGCGCTGGCGCGCCTCGTCATGGGCCAGGCACAGCTTCACCGCCATGCCGGGCAAAGTCAGTCGGTGGAACTTGACCTGATAGGTCTGGGCGCTGGCGAGCGGGATTCCCATGTACCTCGCTGCCAGTTTCACCGCCCAATCGATCTGTGCCACGCCCGGAACGATCGGCATGCCCGGAAAATGCCCATCCAGCTGCGCGAGATCGGCTCCGTTGAAGAGGTCCAGCTCCAATTCCTGACCGTTTCGCCGCATCGCCAGCAGTTCCGGTTCACGCTGTTCATCCGCGAACAGTGCCAGCAGATCTTCCTGCCTGACCTTGCCCAGCGGGCCTGTCGGCAGTTCCTGCACGAAGCGCCAGCGCCGCGGAATCGCCGCCGCTTCATGGCGCGCCGCCAAGGATCGGCGCAGCTCTCGACCCAAGCGGAAGGCGCCAAGACGAGTCAGTTCCCTAGCACCCTCTGCGCTCGTAACGACGACCGCTGCCAGCGTTGGACCTTCGGCACCCACGGCCAGAACGGCTACCTGGGCCACAAACGGCGATGCCGCCAGCGTCGCTTCGACTTCCGGGAGACTGACACGCTTGCCCTCTATTTTCACGACGCGATCGGCACGCCCCTTCAGCCGGAACCCGGCGTCGGCGGGCTCGACACGATCATCGACGTCGAACCAATCCGGATCATCCAGGAATGGCGACTGGATCCGCAGCGCGCCATTCGGACCGATATCGATGGCGACACCCGGCGCCGGCAACCAAGGCTGATCTCGCGTCTTCCGCCAACGCTGGCCGACAATCCCGGTCTCCGTGCTGCCATAGATCTCCAATAGAGGTGCGTTGAATGCTTCCTGCACCGTTGCGGCGACGGCGTCGGATAGTTCGGCACCGGCGGAGATCAGACAAGCCGGCGGCAGGTGCTTCCCGTCCGGCAACAAATCACCAAGGCGCTTGAGATGCGCTGGGCTGGCGACAATGGCCGCCTGGCCGATATTCTCGGCAAGCACCTCTTCCCAGTATTGATATACCCGCGCTTCGAATGGCCGACCGCTCAACAACGGCCAGAACAGTTTGAAGCTGAGGCCGAAAAGATGCTGGTGCGTCACCATGCCAACGACGTGGCTGTCAGGCGCGACGCAACTGCCAAGCATCGCCTCGATCGCCAGCGCTTCCCGCTGCATCGCCGCCAGCGTCTTGTCGACGCGTTTTGGCCGCCCTGTGGAACCCGATGTGTAGAGCGAAAGACGGCAGAGAGCCGGGTCAATGGCTCGCAGATCGGCGCCGGCGCCATCACCCCGGCCGAGCAAAAATTGACCATCGGCGTCGCCATCCAGCCGATCAGTGATGATCAGATCCCATGCGCCGCCAATTGCCAGAGCCGCGCCCGGCGTCGCGTTTTGCGGCATCACGACTGTCGCACCGATCCGAAACAAGGCCATCATGCCAACGGCGCACCAATAGGTATCAGCAGTTGCCAACAGACCGTGGCGGCAGTTCGCGGCGGCCAGTCGGGCCGCATTGCTGGCGATATCATCGCGAAACCGCCTGAGATCGATACGCTCCGCACCACGCAAGGCGATCACGCCATCGTCAGGTTCGTCGCCAACCAGCAAAGTTGCAAGATCACGCATCCTGGCCCCAGTAGGTTCGCAAGAGCCAAGACCGCACCAACATTTCGCCGAAGAACAGCATCCCGGTGCACAGATAGGAGACCAGCCCCGTCCACAGCGCCCAAAGCGAGAGGCTATGTGTGGCAGCAAGCCCTGCCGCGATGGCGGCATTGGCCACCAGCCAAGCGGTCCACACCCAGGTCAGTCGACGACAATAGCTTTGACCGGACGGCGACAGATCCGGCTCTCGCATCCGCGCCATGCGCTCGATCAGGCTGGGTGGTCGCCGCAGCGAATTGGCGAACAATGCCGCGATCATGAGGCTTATCAAGGCGGGATACGCCTTGGCGGCCAAGGCGGCGTCAACCATAGATAGCGCCGCCAAGGCACCGGCGGCGATTACCAAGGGCAGGCGCAGCAATGCCAAGATTCCGGTCGAGGCAAAGCAGGCCCGCAGCAACAGCAGGAGGCTTGCGCCAAGCGCAAAGACAAAGAAAGAAACGCGCTCATGCAGCAGGTAGACCAGAAAGGGATAGACGAAGGCGGTCACGGCGAAGATAGCGGTGGCGCCTCGACCCGTGCTTTGCTGCCCGGCGTTATTCTGCAAGAACCGCATGGACGCGATCAATCACGTCGCCTACAGACCGCACCGACTTGAATTCCTCGACCTTGAGCTTGCGGCCCGTCAGTTCCTGCAGCTTCACGACCAGGTCAACTGCGTCGATAGAATCCAGATCCAAATCTTCGTACAAGCGTGCCTGAAGGGAGATTTTCTCTGTGGGAATCTCGAACATATCTTCGAGATAGCCGCGCAACTTTCCTTCGATTTGCTCACGCGACAGCATTGGCTTCGCTCCCGCCCTGCCCCTCGGATTGGACGAAGGCCGCCAGGCTGCGCACATTGGCAAAGTGCTTCTTTATTTCGTCGGTAATGGTCTCGATCTTGAGGCCATAGCGACGGCGCAATGCGATGCCCAGTTCGAGCGCGTCGATGGAATCGAGCCCCAAGCCGCTCCCGAAGAGCATCTCTTCGCTGTCGATATCTTCCGGCTGCACATCTTCGAGTTTCAGTGCGTCGATGATAAGAGCCTTGATGTCGCGTTCGAGGTCGTCCATACGCCGTTATCCAAGTTCCAACTGTTCCGTGAAATAGGCCTGAAGCCGCTTCACCAAGTGTCGCGCCGCCAGCGAGCGGTATTGATAGCCAAGGCTATCAGCCGCGTCCAGACGATCCCCAACCAATATGCGAAAATGCGAGCGCTTGGCCGGGATTTTCCACCAGGGATCGCCCTTGCTCAACATGATCGGCCGGCAGTCGATCGCGACCAGTTGGATTTGAGCATCTGCCAGCAGCGCAATATTGGCAAAGCCCCGTCGAAACTGAAGCCGTTCGCCTGGGCGCGACCGGGTACCCTCTGGAAAGATGATGAGGTCCTTGCCGGCCGCCATTGCCACGCGGCACGCTTCAAGCAATGCTTCCGGTTCGAGGTCATTGCGAATGTAACCAGCCCAGCGGACGACGCCACCGAGGTATCGGTTGCGCCACAGATCGGCTTTCACGATGCATTGTGCGTGCGGCACCAAGGACATCAGAATGACGACATCGAGCAGCGTCGGGTGATTGGCAATGATCAATCGCCCGCCACCCGATTGCAACGTCTGCCGGCCGCGGACTTCCACCCGAATGATACCCAGCGCCTCGAGCATGGCGACAAAGAGTCTAAAGGCGTGATGAATGACGGCATGCGTCGCCCGGCCCCTTCGATCGGCATCGCGCTCGACCAATGCAATCGCCGGAAACACGGTGATAGCCAGCACCAGGCCGCCGCCGAAGAACATCGCAAACGAAAAGCCCGTCCCCAGCAACCGCCAAAGATAGTTGATGCTATTGAACACGATCCCACCGCCAGGTCATGCGGCCGCCCCGGGCGGTCGCGGTTGGGCGCGCACCCAAAAGGAAGCGCAGAAAGGACAGCGGCAGATTTTCTTGGCTTTCGTCCTCATCGGCCCCGGCATTCGCCGAAACGCTCAACGCATCGCCCGCTGGGGCCGACAACGTCATCGCCAGGACCAAGGGCAGGTCCACCTCGGCACCAGCCCGAAACGGCGCGTATGCCGAGGGAAGAGGCGCGTCGAAATAGATCAGCATCACCGGACGCATCGGCGCCTCAACGAGGCAGGAGACGGCCTCGACAAGTCCGTACCCAAAACTGTCCAGCGAACCAGCCACGGCCGTGTGCCCAGCGCGATTGCCGGTATGAATCGAGAGCAGCCCGGCCAGTCCGTGATGCACTGACATGCTGAATTCGGCCGGCGAGGGCTGTTCGCCTTGGGCAAGTGAGTTGAGCACCGTGACCGTCCGATCGAACTCGCCATGGCGCGATGCCAAGACATAGCGCGCTTCCGTCACGCTGCTGCAGGCCATCGCCGCCCCAAGGGCCTTCTGCCCGATGGGGGTGACACGCCGGCGCAGCATCATCGGCAATGCCGGCATGGATGCATCGTCGGCCGCAGCATCGGCCTGCCCGGCCCAGGCGCGCCAAGCATTGCGGGTCTCGCGCTCAGGCGCCCAGGCAAACCAATCGCTGACCTGGAACAACAGGTCGCGGCGTGGCAGTTGACGAGGCTGTTCCTGGTCGATCATGACTTGTGCAGGATCCCGCCACGGCGGGCAAATTGGTTAACAGTGCTGGGCCATCCAATGGTTGTTATATGGCCGTCCGGCACCAGACAAGAGCGATATCTTGAGCCCAACGGTTTATTTCACCGTGATCGACGATGTCGCTCGGCAGAATCGGAGCGCGCTTGGGAAAATCATTCTTTTACAGTGTATTAGATTGGCAACCCAGCAACCAAATGGCCTGTTTGAGATGACGCACGAGCCGGCTGGCAGGCCGGTCGTGTCCGGACACCCTGAGATATTCATCTCACTTAGTCACAGCGCTACGAGTCTGGCTTGTGCGGGAACGCTTGCCGGCCCGCTTGGGATCGATCTTGAGATCGAGCGGTCAGGTCGGAACGTGGCCGATATCGCAGCCTTTGCCTTCGGGCCTGCCGAGCAGAAGCGTGTAGCACGCGATGGAACGGACGGCTTTTACCGCATCTGGACTCTGCGCGAAGCGATCGCAAAGGCAGAAGGCATTGGCCTGGTCCAGGTAGCGGATCGCCAGGATCGCGTGGATACCGGTCCCGATTCCGGCGAATGGCGCTGGCGCGATTGGCACCTTGCCCGCCATGTTGTGGCGCCCGGCAGACATCTGGCCCTCGCCGTGCAGGCGGCGCGGGCGGACGCCATGGCGTGGCGTTACTTCACGCCGACCGACGCCTGACGCGGTTGCTGCCGCGAGCGCCCAGATGGAGGACCATGACGGATTCCATCTGCGCCTTGGCCTCTTCCAGGCTGAGCCCGTCCTGATTCAGCCCGAAGCGCAGCCACAGACCATCGATCATGGCGGTTATGCCAATCACCGCAGCCTGACATTTTTCAGGCGGCAGCAATTCCTTCAACGCTGAGAGCAAATTGCTGCGCATGCGCGCATGAATGACGCGCTGGATGCGGGCAAAGGTCGGGTTGCGAGGCACTTCGGCACAGAGCGAGAGCCAGGCATTGCAGATTTCCGGCTTGAAAAACTTCGGTGAGAAGTTTCCGGCAACGATGGCTTCGACCCGCTCGCGCGGCGTCTTTGCCGCCGCCATCCGGGCGATCACCTCGTCCCGCAAAAGAGCATTGGCATGGCGCATCACAGTCTCCAGCAGCGCATCTTTGCCCTTGAAATAATGGAGAACGATGCCTTTCGACATGCCGGCCCGTTCCGCAACCTTGGCCAAGGTCGTGCCGGCGATCCCTTCCTCCTGCAGGATTTCATATGCCGCAGCGGCCAGTTCCTGTCGGCGCAACTGTTCAATGCTCAAGCGCGGCACGTTGATTCTCCCAATCGATCGATTTCATTGTCCTCGGCCTTGCGGTCATTGTCCATTCGGACTATAAATTGACCCATGGGTCAATAAACAAGCCAAATGGTCAACAATCTGGATCCTTCTTTTCGGGGAGATTTCAATGCGTCGCACCTGTTTGCTGATAGCCGCCACCTTGTCGCTGGCTCCCGCCCTGGCCACCGCCGCCGAACCAGCAAGTTGCGCGAAGGTGCGCCTCGCCGAACCGGGCTGGAATGACCTGACATTCACCACCGGGGTCGCGACCGTCATTTTGAACGGCCTCGGCTACAAGGCAGAAAGCAACCTGCTCGGCCTCGACATCATCTATCAAAGCCTCAAGAACAAGGACCTCGACGTCTTCATGGGCTACTGGGATCCGGCCATGGTCAGCTACTACCAGCCCTACAAAGCCGACGGTTCGGTTGAAACAGTGCATCAGAATTTGGAAGGCGCCAAATACACCTTCGCTGTCCCGCAATATGTCTATGATGCCGGCGTTCACGACATCGCCGATCTCGCAGCCCATGCCGACAAATTCGACAAGAAGATGTACGGCATCGAACCAGGCTCCAATCAGTTGATGTTCGACATCACCAAGGATGCCAAGTTCAAACTCGAAGACTGGGAAGTCGTTGAGTCAAGTGAACAGGGCATGCTCACCCAGGTCGACAAGGCCGTGCGCCACAAGGATTGGATTGTCTTCCAAGGTTGGGCGCCACACCCGATGAACAATGATTTTCCGATCGCCTACCTGACCGGTGGCGACGCCTATTACGGGCCTGACCTTGGCGCCGCCACCGTCCACACCCAGGTGCGCAAGGGCTATCTCGATGAATGCCCCAATGTGGCGGCGTTGCTCAAGAACATCACCTTCGATGTTCCGCTGGAAAACGAGGGCATGGGCTACCTCATTCATGACGGCATGAGCGCCACCGAGGCGGCCGCCAAAGCCTTGAAGGCGCATCCCGAATATCTCGACAAATGGCTGGCAGGCGTGGCCGCTCAGGACGGGAGCGATGGAGCGGTTGCCGTCAAGAAATCACTCGGCCTCTAAGACGCATACCTCATTTGCCTCATCTCGATTTGGACGGTGTCACCCTGTGGTACGACACCGTCCCCTCGCCCAACTCCGACGCGCCGCCTGCCCTGCTCATCCAGGGTCTCGGCATGCAGGCGACGGATTGGCCGGCGTCCCTGCTGTCATCACTTGCCAGCACGAGACCGTTGATCCTCTTCGACAACCGCGATGCCGGGCTATCGCAACTGTTTGGCCCGCAACACGATCCAGAATTGCGGGAGGAGGCGTTCCCCGGCTGGAACCAGCCGTCCGGCCACCCCCCTTACACGCTTTTCGATATGGCGGCAGACACCATTCGATTGCTTGACGCGCTGGAGATTCCCACAGCCCATCTGGCAGGGTTCTCAATGGGCGGCATGATCGCCCAGATCCTCGGCGCCCAGCATCCAGACCGCGTATCGAGCGTCTCCGGCCTGATGACCAGCGCGGGCCAAGACTGGCTGAACAGCACAGCAGAGGCCGATCGCATGATGCGACGTTCGATCGTCCAGGTTGCCGATCAAGAAAGCCTTGTCGACTTCTTCCTCGCGGCTGAGGAAGTCTTTGCCGGTCCGAGCCTCATAGGCGATCGATCGACCCGATATCAGGCGACCCTCGCCGCACTGTCGCGCGGGCACCATACCGCCGGGATCTGGCGGCAAGCGCTCGCCATGCGCGCGACAGGCGATCGCCGACATCTCCTTGGCGGCACCACGGTCCCGCTGCTGATGGTGCATGGCCGCGAAGATCCCGTTATCGCCTTCACGCAGGCAGCAGCCATCACCGAGTTGCGGCAGGACGCATGCTTCATCGAATTGTCGCAGACCGGTCATGTCCTTACCGAGGACAATGGCGGGTGCGTTGCTGGGATAATCTCCGCCTTCTGGGATTCCTTGGCGCAGCCGTGAATCATCGCCGGCATCTTGCAAGAGTGGCTCCCGGATGATCTGGTATTGGCAGCGTTCTGGGGGAACAAGCGCATGAAGCTCTATTGGTCGCCACATACCCGTTCGATCCGCGTGCTCTGGCTGCTGGAGGAGATCGGCTGCCCCTACGACCGTGTGCTGGTCGATATTCGACAGGGCGAGCAGAAGCGCCCGGGCTTCGACGCGATCAGCCCCCTCAGAAAGGTGCCGGCACTGGAAGACGACGGTGTTCACGTGGCGGAATCCGGCGCCATCTGCGCCTACCTTGCCGACAAGTTCATCGGCGCGGGCCTGGCGCCCCGCCTCGACGACCCTTTGCGCGGCCCCTATCAGCAGTGGATGTACTTCGCCACCGGCAACATGGAGCCGGCATTCTTCCAGGCCGCCATGAACCTGGAGGTGCCGGAAATGCAGGCCGGCTGGGGCAGCTTCGACCGTTGCATCTGCGCCATTGAAAATGCCGTCTCGGAACAAAACTGGCTGTTGGGCGCGCGCTTCAGCGCCGCCGACATATTGATGGTGACCAGCCTCTATTACGGCATGAAGATCATGAACATCGTGCCCGAAAAGCCTGCGTTTTTGGCCTATCTGTCCCGGGCGGCGGCGAGGCCGGCATTCCAGCGCGCCCAAGCTATAGATTCCGGGGCGGCCTAGATTCAAACGCCCAAAGCCGCTATGACATCCGCCGATCCCGTCAAGGAACCGGAAGCAGATGAGCAACGATATCCTTCCCCTGCTGCAGCGCATCGCCGACAGCCTGGAGCGCCTCGCGCCACAGGCCGCCAGGGCCGTCGACCTTTCGGCTGCCGACGCCTTTGTCTGGCAAGCCGAGACGAGCTGGCTTGAGCCGGTGCCCAGCGTATCGCGCGTTCATATCAACTTGCTGCAGGGCATCGATCGCAACAAGGATATCCTCCTCGACAATACCCGTCGCTTTGCGGCCGGCCTGCCCGCCAACAATGCCCTGCTGTGGGGTGCCCGTGGCACCGGCAAGAGCTCGCTGGTCAAGGCGGTTCACGCCGCCATCAACCTCGACCTCAAGACGCCGCTGAAGCTGATCGAAATCCACCGCGAAGACCTCGTCACCTTGCCACGCCTGCTGCAATTGCTGCGCGATACGAAGCACCGCAGTGTGATCTTCTGCGACGACCTGTCCTTCGATGCCAATGATGCCAGCTATAAATCGCTGAAAGCGGTGCTGGAGGGCGGGCTAGAAGGCCGGCCGGGCAATGTGCTCTTTTATGCCACATCGAACCGCCGGCACCTGATGCCGCGCGACATGATCGAGAACGAGCGCTCGACGGCCATCAATCCCTCGGAAGCAGTCGAGGAGAAGGTGTCGCTCTCCGATCGCTTCGGCTTGTGGCTCGGTTTCCACAATTGCGACCAGGAAACCTTCTTTGCCATCATCGATGGCTATTGCGCCAGCTTCGGCCTCGACCTGCCGCGCGATGAGGTGCACGCCCAGGCCATCGAATGGTCGGTGACCCGCGGATCGCGTTCCGGCCGTGTCGCCTGGCAGTTCATCCAGGATTTGGCGGGCCGCCTCGGCAAGAAGATTGTGCTTTAGGCACCGCCGTCCAGATACTTCATCGGGTCGACCGGCTCCTCGCCCTTGCGGATCTCGAAATGAAGCTGGGGCTTGGCCACATTGCCAGTCTGCCCGACCCGGGCAATGACCGCGCCACGCTTGACCTTGTCGCCCTTCTGCACCAGCAGCGACTGGTTGTGCGCATAGGCCGTGATCAGGCCATTGGCATGGCGAATGAGAACCAAGTTGCCGAAACCGCGCAGCTGATTGCCAGCATAGGCGACGGTCCCATCGGCCGCTGCCATGACAGGTGCCCCGACCGGCGCTGAAATATTGATGCCGTCATTGCGCAACCCGTCCGAGGTCGTGCCGAACTTCGAGATCACCTTGCCCTGTGCCGGCCAGACAAAGCCCGAACTGCTCGGCGCAGAGACAACGGCCGCCTGCTGAACCGGTGCCGCTTTCGACGCAGCCGGTGCCGGTGCTGGCGCAGGTGTAGTCTTGGCCCCCTGCTGCTGTTCATAGGCGCCTTCGACCGCCTCTTCGGCAGCGGTCAAATCGGGCTCGGCAGCCGGCGCTTTCGATGTCGTTGGCACCGACTTCGGTGTCGTTGCCGACGGCACGGTCACCGGCGGCGGCAATGGCTGGACCTTGGCAGTCGATGAGGACGAAGTGGCCGGCATGGTCGGCGCCGGGGCAAGGGGCTTTGGCGCCGTCGTCGCCCCGGGCGGTGGCGGCAAAGCGGTCGCGGAAACACTTCCGGCAGTGGCTGCCGACGGTACCACATCGACCTCGGGTGCGGGCGGCGTCGGGGGCGTCGAGCTTGGCAGCGGCACGGCAGCGCTTTGGGTCGCCTCCACAGCACTCGGTAGCGTCAGTGTCTGACCGACGCGCAGGGCATATGGTGGCTTCAATTCATTGAGCTCGACCACGGCACTCTGCTGAACGCGGAAGCGCCTGGCGAGGGCACTCAGCGTGTCCCCGGCCTTGACCACGTAAGTCTGGCGCTGGGAGATGCGGAGTTCCTGGCCGGGCCGCAGGTTATAGGGCGGCTGCAGGCCGTTATTGTCGATGAGGGCCCGGATCGGCGTGTTGGTGCGGTTCGAGATGATGGCCAGCGTGTCGCCCGGCGCCACGACATAGCTGCCATTGACGATCTGTCCCATGTTGGGATTCTTGGGTGCCGACGAATAGGTCGCGTTCATGCTGGGCGCGATCATGTTGCCGCAACCCGCAAGAAACGCCGTGAGCGCCAGGACGCCGAGCCACCGCCGCATTCTCAATTCTCCATTCGTCGCGGCGTGGGCCTGCCCTCGCCTTCCGGCAAGGCGCCTTCGACCAATGGCACGAAGCGCACGTCCGTGATGATTTTCGGCGAGACCGAGCCATCCTCCTGCTTGGTCAACTTGACCAGTACCTGGTCACCCCGTTCCGGCCCGACGGGAATGACCATGATGCCGCCGACGGCCAGCTGATCCACCAGCGTTTGCGGCACTTCGGCGGCGGCGGCCGTTACAATGATGCGATCGAACGGCGCCTGTTCGCGCCAACCGCGCGAACCATCGCTGCAGCGGCTGGTGATGTTATGCAGGCGCAAATGATGGAAGCGCTGCTCCGCTTCGGCGAGCAACGACTTATAACGCTCGATCGTATAGAGCCGGCGGCACAGTCGCGACAACACAGCGGCCTGATAGCCGGAACCGGTGCCGATCTCCAGCACCTTGTGCGTCTTCTTGACCTCCAGGGCTTCGGTCATCATGGCGACGATCTGCGGCTGGCTGATCGTCTGGCCATGGCTGATCGGCAGTGCCTGGTCTTCATAGGCCTGGTCGTGGAAGCTATCCAGCACGAAGAGCTCGCGCGGAATGCGCTCGATCGCATTGAGGACGTCCGTGTCGGTCAAGCCGGCACGCCGCAACCCCATGATCATGCGAATCTTGCGCGCATGCAGGCTCATCGAGGCAGGCCGTCCACCTTGCCTGTCTTCCTCTTGGCCACCGTCTTCGGCTGGGGGAACAAACCTTCCATCCGCCGCAGCATCGCCGCATGCGTCAAATCGAAATGGAGCGGCGTCACCGACACGGCCTTGGTCATGATGATGCCAAGGTCGGTTTCGGGATGCTCCGGTTCGTCGGTCGGGAAATCGCCGATCCAGGTCACTTCCCGCTCGAACGGGTCGCGCGCATGGACAACCTCGACATGCGACATGCGCCGGCCCTGGCGGCCAACCTCGATGCCAGTCACTTCCTTGGGCGGGACGGGCGGGAAATTGACACTCATCAACACGCCCTTGGGCCAAGCAATGGTTACCAGCTTGCGCACGACCTCCGGTCCGAAGGCAGCGGCAGTCTCCCAATGCAGCTTGTCCTTGGCACGCACGCGCACTTGGCTGAACGCGATCGCAGGGATGCCCAGCATGGCCCCTTCCATCGCCGCCGCGACGGTGCCTGAATAAAGGACATCCTCGCCCAGATTGGCGCCACGATTGACACCGGACAGGACGATATCCGGCCGGCGATCCTTCATCAGGTGATTGACAGCGATCAAGGTGCAATCGCTGGGCGTGCCGGAAACGGCGAACTTGCGCGTCGCCACTTTGCTGATCTGCAACGGGCGTCGCAGGGTCAGGGAATGCGAGGCACCACTGTGCTCGCTTTCAGGCGCCACAACCCAGACATCGGATGACAGGCTCTTGGCGATCTTTTCAAGGACCTTGAGGCCCGGCGCGTGGATTCCATCATCATTGGTAACAAGGATGCGGGCCTTCTTCAGGTTGAAAGGCGTCTTAAGCATGGGGGCGAATGACCTCGAGACCGTTCATGTAGGGACGCAGAGCATCCGGCACGACGATCGAGCCGTCTTCCTGCTGATAATTTTCCAGCACGGCGATAAGGGCACGACCGACCGCGACGCCCGAACCATTCAGCGTGTGCACGAAGCGCGTCCCCTTCTCGCCCGGCTTGCGGCAGCGCGCCTTCATGCGCCGCGCCTGGAACTCGCCGCAGTTCGAGCAGCTTGAAATTTCGCGGTACATTCCCTGGCCCGGCAGCCAGACCTCGATGTCGAACGTCTTCTGCGAGGAGAAACCCATATCGCCGGTCGAGAGCGTCATGACCCGATACGGCAGGCCGAGCTTCGCAAGCACGTTCTCGGCGCATTTGGTCATGCGCTGGTGTTCGGCATCCGATTCATCCGGATGCGCAATCGACACCATCTCGACCTTCCAGAACTGATGCTGGCGGATCATGCCGCGGGTATCACGGCCGGCAGCACCCGCTTCCGACCGGAAGCAGGCCGTCAACGCGGTATAGCGGAACGGCAGCTTGGTCTCGTCCACGATTTCATCGGCCGCCAGATTGGTGAGCGGCACCTCGGATGTCGGAATGAGATAATGCCCCTGCTCCGTCTTGAACAGATCTTCGGCGAACTTCGGCAGATTGCCGGTGCCATAGAGCGAGACGTCCTTTACCAGGAACGGTGGGTTGACTTCCGTATAGCCATGCTCGGCCGTGTGCAGGTCCAGCATGAACTGCCCAAGGGCACGTTCGAGCCGGGCCAAGGCGCCCTTCAACACCACGAAACGCGCGCCGGAGATCTTGGCCGCCGCAGCAAAATCCATAAGGCCCAATGCTTCGCCGAGCTCGAAATGCTGCTTCGGTGCAAAGGCAAAGTTGCGGCGTTGGCCGACTTCGCGCTCGATCCGGTTCGCGGTTTCATCGGCACCATCGGGCACGTCGGCGACCGGGAGATTAGGCTGCTGCGCCAACAGAGCATCCAGTTCGGCGGCCGCCTTCTGCTCCTCGACCTCAGCTTCGGCCATGCGGTCCTTGAGGCTGGCCACTTCGGCCATCACGGCCGAGGCGTCACCGCCCTTCGACTTGATCTGGCCGACCTGCTTGGAAAGCTCGTTGCGCTTGGCCTGCATTTCCTGCCAGGCAGTCTGCGTCGACCGGCGCTTGCCGTCGAGGTCGATTACCGTCGCCGCCAAAGCTGGCAGGCCGCGCCGCGCCCGCCCCGCATCAAAGGCGTCAGGATTGTCACGAATCCATTTTGGGTCAAACATTTAGCCGTCGAGCTCCAGATCCTCGATTCGGCTCAACTTATAGGACGGAACCCGCGGCCGGTCAAAGACACGCTTAGGCCGGTTTGACGTCCGTTCCGGGCTGGTCTTCCTCACCCTTGGCTTCAGCCTCGGCGCGCTTCTTTTCGACCAACTTGGCCATGAAGATGGAGACTTCGTAGAGCAGCAGCATCGGCACGGCGAGCGACATCATGCTGAGGGCGTCGGGCGGGGTTACGACAGCGGCCACCACGACGATCGCGACGATGGCGTAGCGGCGTTTTTCCCGCAAACCCTGCGAACCGACGATGCCCACCTTGGCAAGCAGGGTCAAAAGCACGGGCAATTCGAAGCAGAAACCGAAAGCGAAGATCAGCTTCATGATCAGATTGATGTACTCGCCGATCTTGGGCAGGAGCTCGATCGCCAACTTCCCCTCGCCGCCAGCGGTCTCAAACCCCAAGAAGAACTTCCACGCCATCGGCATGAGGACGTAATAGACGAACGCCATGCCGACCGCGAACATGATCGGCGTGGCGATCAGGAACGGCAAGAACGCGCTTTTCTCATGCTTATAGAGGCCGGGCGCAATAAAGGCCCAGATCTGCGCCGCGATGATGGGAAAGGACACGCATAGCGCCCCAAAGGCCGCGACCTTGAGCTGCGTGAAGAACGGCTCGGTGAGATCCGTGAAGATCATCGGCCGGCCGGCCGGCAGCAACAGGGCGAGCGGCCGCTGCAGGAATTCGAGAATATGCTGCGCGAAATAGAAGCAGACGATGAAGGCCAGGAAAAAGCCGAGTGCCGCATAAAGCAGGCGCGTGCGCAGTTCCACCAGATGCTCCAACAAGGGCATCTTCTTATCTTCTTCGGCGCCACTCATGCGGACAGGCTCTTGTCGGTGGTGTTCTGCACCGGCTGATCGGCGCTGGTCTCACTGGCGGCAACAGCCGGTGCTGCCTCAGGCGTCACGGCCAGGGACGGCATGGTGGCCGTCATATCGGCGATGTTCGGCGGGGCTGGTTCAGCCTCAGCCTGCGGCTCGGACAAGGCGGCTTTCGTCTCGGCGACCGGCTCGTTGATCGCCTTTTTCAAATCGCCGGATGGGTCGATGGCCTTCTCGATCTTGTCACTGATCGAATGCGAACTGATTTTCTGCAGTTCGCGCTTGGCATCTTCCAGTTCCGCTTCGCGGACGATTTCATTGACGCCGCTCTGGAACTCAGAACCAAGCTTACGAGCCGCGCGCATCCAATGCGAAAAGGTCTTCAGGGCGTGCGGCAGCTCCTTGGGTCCCAAGACCACAAGGACGACCACGCCGATGATCAACATCTCGCTCCAGCCGATGTCGAACATCCAGCCTTACCCTTTTAACCCTTGATCGTTGCGCGCGCCCGGGAGCCGGACGGCCGGCTCTCAGCTGCGGTCGACGATCGTCTCGCGCGGCTTTTCTTCGGACTTCGCGACGTTGATGTTCGCGTCGTCCTTGCTGCCGTCCTTGATGTTCTTCTTGAAGTCTTTAATACCGGCGCCAAGGTCGCCCATGATCTTCGACAGTTTGCCGCCGCCACCGAACAGGACGAGCACGACGACCAAAACGATCAGAAGATGCCAAATGCTGAAGCTACCCATCTGGGCCTCTCCTTAAAATCTTAATCCCTCCGGCGGTGGGCGCCGGACCCGGGCGGACTATGGCAAATCCGCCGCTTCGCTACAATAGCCAGTCATTATCATTTAGGTGTCGCTAACCCGCTGACAAGGCCGCAATTTCGGGGGCCGTTACCGGGCGGCAGCCAAGTCTTTGCGAGCGCGGTCCCAACCCCCGGGAAAGATAAGGGCATCGGCCGGATCGAGCTGGAGGAGAATTTGGCTGCCCGGCTCGGGCAGATTTCGGCCTGTGTGTCGGGCGTGCACAGTCGTTCCCTCGGCCGGCCCACCCGCCAGGTGAACCACCAATAGTTTGCTGCCGCCGAGGAAGCGCACTTCCGACACCCGGCCGCTCGCCGTCGGCAGGACGCCGCTGCCGGCCGACACCCATTGCAGGCTCTCGGGCCGTATCAGGATCTGCACCTCTGCCCCTTCGCCCATACCTGGTGCCGGCAGCGCACCGAAAGGCGTCGCGACGGCCCCACCATCGACACGGCCGACAAGCTCGTTCGTGTTGCTGAAGAAACGCGCGACGAAAGGACTGACCGGGCGATGATAGAGCGCGTCCGGCGACCCGCTCTGGACGACGCGCCCCGACTGCATCAGATAAATTCGGTCCGCCATGAACATGGCTTCTTCCGGATCATGCGTGACCATCAGCGTCGCGGTCCGGCTACGTTTCAGCACATGGAGCGTTTCGTCACGGATCTGCTCGCGCAAACGCGCGTCCAGGCCTGAAAACGGCTCATCGAGCAGCAGCACGGCGGGCTGCGGCGCCAAGGCACGCGCCAGCGCGATGCGCTGCTGCTGCCCGCCGGACAAAGCGTGCGGGAAGGCCGTGGCGTAATCGGCCATATCTACCTGATCCAGCACCTCGGCAATGCGCCGGTCGCGCCGCGCGGGTTCGAGTTCAGTTAGGCCGAATCCGACGTTCCGGCGCACGCTGAGATGCGGAAACAATGCAAAATCCTGGAAGACCAGGCCGACCCCGCGCCGTTCCGGCGGCACGCTGAGCCTCGCCGCGCCATCGGCGATGGTCTGTCCCTGCATCACCACGCGACCCTGCTGCAATGCCTCCAGTCCCGCCGCAAGCCGCAGCATGGTCGACTTGCCGCAACCCGACGGCCCCAGCAAACAGATGACTTCCCCTTCATTGACGTGAAGCGACACGTGATCGACCGCCAACAGCTTTTCATAAGCGTGGCTGACGTCATGGAGTTCGAGTGCGCTGGCAGATGAAATTGTCATGAGGTGAATGTCTCGATCGCCGGTGCGGTCTGCCCCGGACGCGCCTTGGCACTGGCACGTGCCATCAGATAGACAGGAAGGATGCCAACCGCGACGATGGCGAGAGCGGGACCAGCTGCTTCGGCGAGGCGCTCGTCGCTGGCAAGGTTATAGGTCATGGTGGCCAGCGTATCGAAATTGAAGGGCCGCAATACCAAGGTGGCGGGCAGCTCCTTCAGCACGTCGACAAAGACCACGATGCCGGCGGTGAGCAGGCTGCCGCGCATGATGGGCAAATGCACATCGCGCAATGTGCCGAATGGTGAACGGCCCAGCGAGCGCGCGGCAAAATCCATGGACCGCGTCACCTTGCCAAGGCTCGTTTCGACCACGTTCAGGCTGACCGTCAGGAATCGCACCAGATAAGCAAAAGTGACCGCCACCAACGTGCCGCTGAGGATCAAGCCGAAGGTGACGCCAAAAGTGGCCCTGGCCCAGGCGTTGATGCCATGATCGATGGCCGCGAAAGGCAATAGGATGCCGATCGCCAGAACCGGGCCCGGAATGGCATAGCCAAGGCTTGCAACCCTTACCGCCCATCGCGTGGGCCGCGTCGGATGCAGGCGCGTGGCATAGGCCAGCACCGAGGCAAGGCAAACGGCCAGTGCCGCCGCAAAGCCGGCCATGAAGAAGCTGTTGCGAATGAGGACCAGGAACTTCTCGCCCACCCAGGCATCCAGATTGGTGATCGCCCAATAGATCAGCACCGATGCCGGCAGGAGAAAGCCGAAACTGACGGGCAAGGCGCAGCCGACGATCGCGCCGGCGGCACGCAGGCCCTTCAATCGATAGCGGGGCAGTGGGCGATAGCGTGTCGTCGTATGCGCAAAACTGCGGCTCCCGCGCGATCCCCGCTCGATGGCCAGCAACAGGAAGACGATCACCAGCAACAAGGCTGCAAGTTGGGATCCCGCAACGGCATCACCCATCCCGCGCCAGACCCGATAGATACCGGTGGCCAGCGTATCGACGCCGAAATACTGCACTGTCCCGAAATCGTTGAGTGCCTCCATGAGCGCGAGAGCCACGCCGGCGACGAGGGCGGGCCGCGCCAACGGCAGCGCCACGTGAAAAAAGCCGCGCCAGGGCGAACAACCCAAGGTGCGGCTCACTTCCAACACGCAGGCCGATTGCTCCAGGAAGGCCGCGCGCGCCAGCAGATAGACATATGGATAAAGAACCAGCACCAGCATGACGACGGCACCCGGCAGCGACCGGATGTCGGGTAGCCATCGCAGCCCGCCTTCCATGCCGAGGACGTCTCGAAGGGCAGTTTGTGCCGGTCCGGCATAATCCAGCAGGCCGGTATAGGTATAGGCGATCACATAGGCCGGCATCGCCATCGGCAGCAGCAATGCCCAGTCAAATATCTTGCGCCCGGGAAACCGGCAAAGCGTGACCATCCAGGCTGCGGGTACACCGATTAACAGCACACCGATGCCGACACCAGCCACCAGCAACAGCGAATTGGCGACATAGCTCGACAGCACGGTCTGGGCGAGATGCCGCCAGATATCACCCTTGGCGGCAAAGAGGCTCGAAAAAACGGCAAGGATTGGAAAGGCGACAGCGAAGGCGATCGTCCAGGCGGCGAGATTCCAAATGCGCGACCGGCCCATCTTCGTGGGGAAAGCACGTCCCGGCGCATCGGCTGCGGTATCAATGGAAGCCAAGGACAAACTCTCGCGACAGCGCGGCGCCCTGCCCGACTTTCGGACAATCCTGGCGTCGCCGTGAAGGTGAGAGGAAACGATATTGCGAGTTATTCTGAATAGCAAGGAAAGCCGTTAACTTTCCCTGCGACATATCCCCTCACAGTTATTGGGGACAAGTCTCTCCAACGCAGGCAGCTGGAGCCGGCGCTGCTTCCGGTGCTGGGGTTGGCGCTGGATCGGCGACGGGTGCTGCGGAAGGGGCCGGTTCTGGCTGCGAAACCGGTTCCGGCATCGGGGCGGCCTCTGGCATCGCAGGCATGGGCAAGGGCATCGGCTCAGATGCCGCCGAAGGCTCCGGCAGGGGCATTGCCGCCGGTTCGGTTGGTGAGATGGGATCGGTGACGGCCGGCACCGGAGGTTCCCCTGCCGCCGGCAAATCGGCCGGCTGAGCTGCCGGCTGCGGTTCGGGTTCCGGTACCGTTGGCACGCTGGCGGGTGCCGAAGATGGCTGCCCTGCCTCTGGCATCGCAGGTACCGGGCTTATGGGCTGGTTTTGCTGATTGGCGAGATTGACTGCCGCCGCGCGGCCAAAATAGACCTGTGTCAGATCGACATCCGGTCCGCCTTGGTCACTGCAGATCTGCGCTGTCCGGTTGCAAGCAACGCCAGGGCGCGGGTTAAACAAATCGGCGCCGGTCCATCCGGCAACACGTCGGGTGTCGCCCTTGCTGAAATACTTGCGGGTCAGCGCAGCGTTGAGCCCGTTGCCATCCGAGCAGGACTGGCTGCGGCGGTCGCACAGCACCCCCTGCTGTGGCGCGAAAATGAAGGCCTGCTCGCCGTATTTCTTGATCCCATATTTGGCGGATTTCTTCCCCAGATACTCGTTGGTCGCATAGTAGTCCACGCCGTACCGGTCGTAGCAGATGTGCCGCTTACGATCGCAGGTCAGGCCCTTCTTGGGCGAAAAGTGATCGGCACCGGCATAGCCGTTGCCGTAGCCGTAGGGAGAGCCGTAGGGCGAGGTCCACGGGCTGCTATAGACGGCGCCAGTCCCGTAGGCCGGCACATAAGCCGGCGTGTAGCGGGGGCCGCTTTGGTAAGCGCAGCCGAAAAGCAGGGCCGTCAAAGCCAGGAATAAGTACCGCATGAGACCCTCGTAGCGGCGCCGAAAACGCCGGTGGCGCCCGCCTCCCATATCTCACGGGAACGCCCCGGCCGGTGATCACTTCATCGAGAGCAAGCCCTTGCGCGCCTTGTCGCAGGTGGGTTACCTCCCCTTGTCGCTCGCACCTGCACAATTTATGTATGTCAGATACATATTTAAGAGCTCCCATGATGTCGACCTCCGCCCCGTCGGGCCACCCTGCCATTCCCACGGAAGGCCAGATCGAAGATCTGGTCGCAACCTTCTACGCCCGTATCCGGCGAGATGCCGAACTCGGCCCCATTTTCACCCGCGTGATCGGTGACGACTGGGCCCCACATCTCAAGACCATGTGCAGCTTCTGGTCGTCGGTCATGCTGACCTCGGGCCGCTACAAGGGCCGGCCGATTCCCGCTCATATCAAGATCACCGAAATCGAACCGCAACATTTTGCGCGCTGGCTGAAACTGTTCGCAAAGACCGCCCACGATCTTTTTGAAGCACCGCTGGCGGAGGCGTTCATCGAGCGCGCGCAGCGGATCGCCGAGAGCTTCAAGCTGGCCTTCGCGTTCCACGCCAAGGACCCCACCGTCTGGGTCCCCAACATGCCGCCCCTGGTCCAGCCGTGATCGAACAGGCAGCAACCTTGGCCGAAGCCCAAGCGGCGCTGTCCAGGCACCCTGCCGAAGAGCTCGAATTGTGGTCCCCTGAGAACGCCGCCGAGACCCATGGCGTCCAGTGGTTCTGCATGCTGCAGCAGGCCCTGCGATCTGCGGCGCCGGACCGGGAACCGCGCCTGGTGCTCGATTGCGGCGGCCGCGCCGATCTCGCCGCTGAGGCTTTGCGCCTGGGGCTGAGATATGTCGCCTTGCGCGCCGATCCCGTGGTCACGGCCAAAGTGGCCGCGATCGCAACGGGGTGCGGCGGCCACGTTCTAGCAACTCGTCCGACTTTTTCGTGACGTAAGCGCTAACAATCTGTGGGCGGATTGAACTGCCGGTGGATTCTGGCTATGAACCAGCCCCGACCTTCATTTTCGCGGGTGCAACATCCGCGACCCGCCTTCCGGGAGCTAAGCGCATGAAAACGACGCAAAAAGTAAAGAAAATCCTTTCTCATTACGAATCCGACAATCCGGGTACCAAGGCCAATCTGGCCCGAATCCTGATGAACGGTCGCCTCGGCGGCTCGGGCCGGCTGGTCATTCTGCCGGTCGACCAGGGTTTCGAGCATGGCCCGGCCCGCAGCTTCGCCGCCAACCCGGCCGCCTATGACCCCCATTACCATTTCGATCTGGCGATCGAAGCCGGTCTCTCGGCCTATGCGGCACCCCTCGGCATGATCGAAGCCGGCGCCGACACCTTCGCCGGCCAGATCCCGACCATCCTCAAGGTCAACAGCTCGAACAGCCTGGCAACGCTCAAGGACCAGGCCATTACCGGCACGGTCAATGACGCGCTGCGCCTGGGCTGCTCGGCCATCGGCTTCACCATCTATCCGGGCTCCGATCATGCTTTCGACATGATGGAAGAAATCCGCGAGATGTCGGAAGAAGCCAAGGCGGCGGGCCTTGCGGTTGTGATCTGGTCCTATCCGCGCGGCGACACCGTCAGCAAGGACGGCGAGACCGCGATGGATATCTGCGCCTACGCCGCACACATGGCCGCCCTTCTCGGCGCTCACATCATCAAAGTGAAGCCGCCGACCGCCTTCCTCGATCAAGCAGAAGCCAAGAAGGTCTACGAGAAGGAGAAGATCGACATCGAAACGATGGCGGCCCGTATCCGCCATGTGACCCAGGCCTGCTTCAACGGCAAGCGCATCGTGGTCTTCTCGGGTGGCGCCTCGAAGGGGCTCGACGGCCTTTACAACGAAATCCGTGGCATCCGCGATGGCGGTGGCAACGGCTCGATCATTGGCCGCAACACCTTCCAGCGCCCGCGCGAAGAAGCGCTGCAGATGCTCGACACCATCATCAAGATCTATCAAGGCAAGGAATAAGGCGATCTCTGCCGATACCCCAACCTGCCGGCTCTATCTCACGACGCCGCCCGAGCTTGTCTCGGGCGGCGTTGCCGTGAGCGCGTTTGCCGATCTGCTTGAGAAAACCATTGCCGCCGCCGATATCGCCTGCCTGCGGATCGCCGGGGACGATGCAGCACGCATTTCGACGATTGCAAAGCCGTTGCTGCCGCTGGCCCAGGATCAGGGCGTCGCCGTCCTGTTCGATGATGCCGATCTGGCCCTGAAGCTACGCGGCGATGGCGTTCATCTCGCCGACCCTATGCTCCTCACCAAGGCGCGCCGCACCGTCGGCAGTGATGCCATCGTCGGCGTTGCCTGCCCCTTGGAACGCCACGCAGCGATGGAAGCCGGTGAAGCCGGTGCCGATTACGTTCAGTTCCAGCCCGGTACCGCGTCGGACGATCTCGACCTCATCGCCTGGTGGACCGAAATGATGACGGTCCCCAGTGTCGTTGCCGGCAAGTTCAGCCAGGAAAGCGCCCGGGCGTTCGTCGCGGCCGGCGCCGATTTCCTGGCACCCGATCCATCGATCTGGGCGACACCCGACGCCGTTGCTGCGATCGCCGCGCTGCTCTCTTAGTGGTGCAGGATCTGACTTAGGAAAAGCTTCGTCCGTTCCGATTTCGGATGGTTGAAGAATTCTTCCGGCTCGTTCTGCTCGATGATCTCGCCCTTATCCATGAAGATGACGCGGTTGGCGACCGTACGGGCGAAGCCCATCTCGTGGGTGACGCAGATCATCGTCATGCCCGAGCGCGCAAGTTCGATCATCACGTCGAGCACTTCCTTGATCATTTCCGGATCCAGCGCCGAGGTCGGCTCGTCGAACAGCATGACCTTGGGGCTCATGCACAGCGACCGGGCGATCGCGACGCGCTGCTGCTGGCCGCCCGACAGCTGGCCCGGGAACTTGCCGGCCTGCTCCGGAATCTTGACGCGCTTGAGGTAGTGCATCGCCACCTCCTCCGCTTCCTTCTTCGGCACCTTCTTCACCCAGATCGGCGCCAGCGTCAGATTGTCGAGCACGGTCAAATGCGGGAACAGGTTGAAGTGCTGGAACACCATGCCGACTTCGCGCCGCACCTTCTCGATGTTCTTCAAGTCGTGGGTCAGTTCAATACCATCGACGACGATCTTCCCGCGCTGATGTTCTTCGAGGCGGTTGATGCAGCGAATGAGCGTTGACTTGCCAGATCCCGACGGCCCGCAGATGACGATGCGCTCGCCCTTCATGACAGTCAGGTCGATGTCCTTCAGGACATGAAACTGGCCATACCATTTGTTCACGCCGGCAAGGCTGATCATCACCTCGTCGGTGATGGCCATCTGATGGGCTGCTGTCTGTGCCTGAGTGCTCATGCCAAATACCCTCGTTCTTTAACGCCGGTGACCGGTTTGAAGTTTGCGCTCGATCCGCATCGAATAACGCGACATGGAGAAGCAGAAGATCCAATAGACGAAGGCACAAAAGACATAGCCTTCCATCTCCGTCCCGATCCAATTGGAGTCGCGCGAGCCCGCCCGAACGATGCCCAGGAAATCATAGAGACCCACGATGGCGACCAGCGTCGTGTCCTGGGTCAGGCTGATGAAGTTATTGACGATGCCGGGAATGGCGATGCGCAAGGCCTGCGGCATGATGATGAGGCGCATCATCGACCAATAGCCGAGGCCCATCGCCATGGCACCTTCATACTGCCCCTTGGGCAAGGCCTGCAGACCACCGCGGATCACCTCGGCCATATAGGCCGACGCGAACAATGTGACGCCGACCAGGATGCGCAGCAGGATATCCGGCTCGAAGCTCGGCGGCAGGAACAGCGGCAGCATGATGTTCGACATGAACAGGATGGTCACCAGCGGCACGCCGCGCGCGAACTCGATGAAGATCACGGAGAGCAAATGCACGACTGGCAATTGCGAGCGCCGCCCCAGCGCCAGCAGGATGCCGATCGGCAGCGAAAAGAGGATACCAATGCCGGCGATGATCAACGTCAGCATCAGCCCGCCCCATTTCGAGGTCGGGACCGTCTCCAGCCCCAGCCCGCCATGCAGCAGGAAAAAGGCGAGGAACGGAAAGATCGCGAAGAAGAACCAGGCGAACGGCTTCTTGTTCGTCACGCGGTCGGCGAGCAGGCCATAGACCGACACCACCAGCATGATGAAGGTGAGGATCACGCGCCAACGTTCTGCGTCTGGATAGAAGCCAAAGATGAACTGGCCGAAGCGCGCTCTGACAAAGATCCAGCAGGCACCACCGGAGGTGCAGTCCAAGAATTGCGGCGCCTTTTCGCCGGTGAGTACCGCCGGCAGGAAGCTCCAATCCGCGCTGAGGAACAGCCAGTTCACCATCGGCGGAATGATATAGAGCAGCAGGGCGATGGCTGCGACCGTGAGGATCGCGTCGAACCAGCTGGCGAACAGATTGTGCCGCAGCCAGCCGATGACACCGGCCTCGGTGACCGGTGGCGGCAGGCTCGGGCGGTTGCCGGGAATGACGGGGGTATCTGTCATGTCGGTCATGGCGCCCTCACCGTTCAACCAGCGCAGCGCGCTTGTTATAGACGTTCATGATCGACGAAATGATCAGGCTGACCGCCAGATAGAAGCCCATCAGGATGATGATGCATTCAATGGCCCGGCCGGTCTGGTTTTGCGACGTGCCAATGACGGCAAAGAGATCGGCGTAGCCGATGAAGCCTGCCAGGGTCGAGTTTTTGACCACATTGAGGTACTGGCTGATAAGCGGCGGAATAATGACCCGTAGCGCTTGCGGCAGGATCACCAGACGCAACGTCCAGCTCTGCTTGAGGCCGAGGGCCAGCGCGGCCTCCGTCTGACCGTGGCTCACTGCGATGATACCGGCACGCACGATTTCAGCGATATAGGCGGAGGTGCTGATGGCGAGGCCGATGATCAAGGCCGTCATTTCCGGCTGAACGGTAAGGCCGCCCTTGAAGTTGAAGCCACCCTTCTGCGGAACCTCCCACAGCACCGGATCGACGATCACATAGGTCAGGAGCGGCAGCAGGACGATCAGCGCGGTATTGACCGAGATCACCGGAAACTGTTGGCCGGTCGCGATCTGCCGGCGGTGCGCCCAGCGCGAAATGACACCGGCAATGCCGATCGCGAGCCCGATGGAGATGAGGAATATGATGATGCTGCCTTCAAAGATCGGCTTCGGCAGGAAAAGGCCTTTCTTGTTCAGGAAGATCACATCGCCCAGCGTGACGCTCTCCTTGACCAGCGGCAGCATTGCGATCATCGCGCCGAACCAGAAGACGAGCTGCAACAACAACGGGATGTTGCGGATGATCTCGATATAGGTGGCAGCAATTCGCGAGATGAGCCAGTTCTTGGACAGGCGCGCCACGCCGACGACCAGACCAAGGATGGTTGCAAAGAACGCCGCTATGGCCGCCGCCAGCAACGTGTTGATCATGCCGGCCAGGATCATGTGGCCGATCTGGGAATCGAGCGTCACATTGATGATCGAAAAGCTGAGCTGGAAGCCGGCGATGTTGGTGAGGAAGTCGAAGCTGATGGCAGGGCCGGACGCTTTCGACTGCTTCTCGAGGAAGTTGTAGATCAGGAAGGCGAACATCGCGACGAGCAACAGCACGACGACGACCTGCGCGATGATCCCGCGCACGCGTTCGTCGCGCCAGAAGGGCGGTTTGCCTTGAGAAAGAGTATTCGCAGCGACACCTGCGGTAGCCGCTGTTTTTGCTGACGCCATGTCAACGCCTCCCCAACGGGTTGCGTGCAAATAAGACATCTACGCCCGGCTTTTGGGCCGGGCGTAGGTATCAGCGATCGTGTGGTTTAGCGAACGGGTGCCGCGTACTGCAGGCCGCCCTTGTTCCACAGGGCATTGAGGCCACGCTCAAGCCCGATCGGAGTCTTCGGGCCGATGTTGCGGTCAAAGATCTCGCCGTAATTGCCGACGGCCTTGATAATGTTGTAGGCCCAGTCGTTCGAGAGGCCGAGGCCCTCGCCCATCTTGTCGGAGACGCCGAGCAGACGCTGTACTTCGGCGTCGGCATTGGCGTTGTCGGTGCCGTTTGCCTTCTTCACTTCGTCGACATTGCCCTGGGTGATGCCCTTTTCTTCGGCGACGAGCGTCGCGAAATGGGTCCAGCGGACGATGTCGCCCCAGTTGTTGTCGCCATGGCGAACGACGGGACCCAGCGGCTCCTTGGAGATGATCTCCGGCAGGATGATGTTGTTGGCCGGATCTTTGAGCGCGGTGCGCTCACCGGCCAGGCCCGAAGCATCGGTGGTGTAGGCATCGCAACGGCCTTCGTCATAGGCGGAACGAGCCTGGTCGTTTTCCTTGAACTTCACGGGCTGGAAGCCAAGTCCGTTGGCCTTATCGAAATCGCCCATGTTCTTTTCCGTCGTCGTGCCTTCCTGCACGCAGACGGTGGCGCCCTTCAGCTCCAAGGCGCTCTTCACGCCGAGATCCTTGTGCACCATGAAGCCCTGGCCGTCATAGTAGTTGACGGTGACGAAATCGAGCGCCAGCTGGCTGTCGCGCGACAGGGTCCAGGTGGAGTTACGCGCGAGCATGTCCACTTCGCCCGATTGCAGCGCGGTGAAGCGCTGTTCGGCCGACAGCGGCTTGTACTCGACCTTGCTCGCATCGCCGAACACGGCGGCGGCAACGCCCTTGCAGAGGTCGATATCGAGGCCGGCCCATTCGCCCTTGTCGTTCGGCGCGCCGAAACCGGCGAGGCCCGTGGTCACGCCGCACAGCAGCTTGCCGCGCGCTTTGACGTCATCGAGCGTACCGGCCTGCGCCGCCGTGGCCATCCCAGCCAGCAGAGCGACAGTCGCGACGGCATATTTCATGTGGTTCATTTTTGCAGTCCTTCCCTGGAGTATTTCTTCCTTTGTCACCAATCCCACCATTGCCCCGTTTTCGGGTGCAGTTCCCAGAGGCGAAACCGGCTTAAATTTTCTGTAACACGGAAAAAATCCCCTCACAAGCTTCCTTACCTTATGGCTGCCCCCAGCTCCACCTGACTAGGAACCGCCCCCGCCCGGTGATAAAGGAAAGGCTTCTAAACAAGGTGGAACGGGCTATGAAACGGCGCGACAGAACGTTAATTACACATGCAGGCAACAACCCGCGGGCCAATAAGGGGATCGTTAACCCCCCGGTCTATCATGCCTCGACTGTCCTCTTTGACAGCGTTGCCGACATGCATGCCCGCGGCCGGGACAAGTTCAACAACGTCTATTATGGCCGCTATGGCACACCGACAACCTTCGCCCTCGAGGAGGCCGTCGCGGCCTTGGAAGAGGCCGACAAAGCCGTCGCAATCCCGTCTGGCCTCGGCGCCATCACAGGTGCGCTTTTCACCTTCTTGAGCCAGGGCGATCATGTGCTGATGGTCGACAGCGTCTACGAACCGTCGCGTTTTCTTTGTGATACGCAGTTGAAGCGGTTTGGGATTGAAACGACCTATTACGACCCGACGATCGGCGCTGGCATCGCCGACCTCATCCAACCCAATACTAAAGTCGTATATCTGGAGAGCCCCGGCTCCCACACCTTCGAGATCCAGGATGTCCCGGCCATCGCCGCCGCGGCCCATGCCAAGGGCTGTGTCGTTGTCATGGACAACACCTGGGCAAGCCCGCTCTACTTCAAGCCCTTCCGCCACGGTGTCGACATCGTCATCCATGCCGCGACCAAATACATGGTCGGCCATTCGGACGTCATGATGGGCATGATCACCATGCGCGAAGAATTCTATAGCCGCGTGAAAACCCAGGTGCATGGCATGGGCTTCGCTGTGGGCGGCGACGATTGTTATCTGGCCCTGCGTGGCCTGCGCACGCTCTCGGCCCGATTGGCACAGCATCAGGAGAGCGCGCTCACTTTGGCGAAGTGGCTGCAGGGTCGCCCCGAAGTCGAGCGCGTGTTGCACCCCGCCCTCACCGACCATCCCCAGCACAAGCTGTGGAAGCGCGATTTTCTGGGCTCCAGCGGGCTTTTCGGCGTGGTGCTGAAGCCAGCCACCGATGAGCGCATTCACGCCATGATCGATGGCATGGAATTGTTCGGCCTCGGCTTCTCCTGGGGCGGCTATGAAAGCCTGATGGTGCCGTCATCTCTGAAGACCGCGCGGACCGCGACCAAATGGACGGCGGGCCCGACCATACGCATCCACGCCGGTCTTGAAGATCCGCAGGATCTTATCGAGGACTTGGCGCGGGGTCTTGATCGGCTCAGGGGTAACTAACTAAGCGGTGGATAGAGTGGATCCCCGGGTCTGCCCGGGGATGACGAATATCTAAAGGCGCTATGGCCGGGCGTAGACCCGGCCATCCACTGTCAGCAGAATGGAGCTGCAAACGAAAAGGGCCGGTCCAAAGACCGGCCCTTTCTTATTCCGTGTCGTTCGCGCGTGGATTAGCGCGAGTAGTATTCGACGACCAGATGCGGTTCCATGCTGACCGGGTACGGCACGTCGCCGAGGGCCGGGACGCGCACGAACTTGGCGGTCATCTTCTTGTGGTCGACTTCGAGGTAATCCGGCGTGTCGCGCTCTTGCGACTGCGCCGCACCGACCACCAGGGTCAGCTGCTTGGCGCGCTCACGGACTTCAACCACGTCGCCGTCGGAAAGCTTGTAGGAGCCGATGTTGACGCGCTTGCCGTTCACCAGGACATGGCCGTGGTTGACGAACTGGCGGGCGGCGAAAACGGTCGGGACGAACTTGGCGCGATAGACGACCGTCTCGAGACGGCGCTCCAGGAGGCCGATCAAGTTCTCGGAAGTGTCGCCACGACGGCGCACGGCTTCCTGATAGAGCTTGCGGAACTGGCGCTCGCCGATCGAGCCGTAATAGCCCTTCAGGCGCTGCTTCGCCATCAACTGGATGCCGTAATCGGTCGGCTTCTTGCGGCGCTGGCCGTGCTGGCCCGGGCCGTACTCGCGGTCATTGACCGGGCTCTTCGGGCGACCCCAGAGGTTCACGCCCAAACGGCGGTCGATTTTGTGCTTGGCTTCAATACGCTTCGACATAACTTACCTTCTCGTTTTATCACGACGTTGTTGATGTCCCGGCTGTCCGACCCGGTGAAAAACCGGCGGCTGGGCATGCCTTTAGGCAGTCCGGCGCGGGAGCGGGCGGAATATAGCCGTTAAATCCGCTGGGTCAAGCAGGGATTGGCCTAGTGCCACCCCGCCCAACACATTGATATATCACAAATTATTCAAAAAGCCGCACGCAATAGACTGGCGGCAAGTTGCCGGAGAGGAGCCGCCAGCCCTCCCCCGCGTCCGAACTTATCCACAGATTGCCGGTAGTCGAGGCGAAAGCGAGCCGATGGCCGCTGCGGTCCACGTCCAGGGCATGGCGTAAAACCAGGTCGAAGGCCGGCTTTGGCGGCAGCCCCTTGGTCAGACGGCGAAACGTCTTGCCGCCATCGCTCGTCTTGGCGACACACAACGTCTCGTCCTCCGGCAGACGATACTCGTCCTTTTCGCCCGGCACGAACCAGGCCGTCAGCGGGTCGGTGGGATGAACCGCGACCGCAAAGCCGAACGCCTTGGAAATCTCGCGCCACGTCTCCCCACCGTCCTCCGACGTGAAGACGGCGTTGTGATGCTGGATGTAGAGCCGATCCGGCGCCGATGGCGAGCGACGCATCTGGTGCACGTCCTGCACGTTCGGATTCTCCCGCTGGTCCGGGGGCATATAGGCGGCCCACAGCCCTTTCGACGTGTTTCGCCATGACTTGCCGCCGTCCGCCGTCTGCCAGACGCCGCCGGCCGAAATCGAGACTGCCATGCGGCGGCTGTCGCCGGGATGAATGGCGATTGAACTGAGCGCCGGCGTGTCGTTGCCGGCACCGCCCCATTCGGAACGCTGCGGCAGAGCCATGAAAGGTTTGTTCAATACCCAGCTCATCCCCTTGTCGTCGGAGCGGAAGATGCCAGCCGGGACCGTGCCGGCGAAGATCGTCCCCGGCATGTCGCTGCCGGCCGGTTCCAGCGCCCAGATGTTGAGCACGGCCAACGCCCCTGCCGCGTCCGTCGCATCGGCCTTGGGAAAAGCGGGTGTGGCAACTTCCGTCCAGGTGATCCCTTGATCGTCGGAGCGCTGCAGCTTCGGACCGAAATGCCCGTAATCGAGCGCTGCATAGATGCTGCCGTCGCGCGGGTCCTGCATGACCATGCTGATCGGCGTGCCGCGGAAACGAACGCCTTCATAGCGCCAATCCTCGCCGTCGGCGGTGTAGAAGATCAGGCCCTTGCGCGAGGCGATCGCCAGCTTTCGTCCCATGGACTTCCCCTATCAGCCGCCGGAAAGAGCCTGCATGACATAGACTTCGTCATCGGGTTGAAGCGCGCATTCAGCCCAGCCGCTTGGCGCAAGTCGCGATCCGTTCACGAAGATGACGACATGGCGGCGCAGCCTGTCCTGCTCGTCGACCACATAACCGCGCAGTTTGGGCGCCTGGGCGAATATCTCCGACAAGGCACAGCCCAGCGTCGCCGCCGCAACGTGCGTGGCGCCGGCCGGGGCAACTTTGCGCAGATGCGCGGTAAAAGAGATCTTTGCCACGCTGTTCCGCCTTCGCTTTTGCGAAATTGGGAGGAAGTCTGTGGTCGCTATTTTCGAGGGACGCGCAGGGTTGTCAACTCTTTGACGACACCATGCAGCGTTCGAACTTCCTGCTCGGTCAGTTGCGCACGCGACCACATATTGCGGAGATTGCGCACCATGTTTGGGCGCGCGGCCTCGTTACGGAGGAACCCGCAGGCATCGAGCTCGCGTTCGAAATGCGCAAAGAAGGCATAGACCTGATCCTTGGTCGCCAGCTCAGTGCCGTTCATATCCATCTGCGATGGCGGCGTCGCGTCACCCGACTGATACCACTCATACCCCACCAGCAACACGGCCTGGGCGAGGTTGAGGCTGGTGAACTCGGGATTAAGCGGCACGGTCAGCAGCGCGTCGGCCAGCGCGACATCATCATTGAGCAAACCCATCCGCTCGGCCCCGAACATGAAGCCGACCTTGCCGCCCGCCGCGATCTTCGCGCGCGCCTCACCGGCCGCGAAGCGCGCCGTCACGACGGGCTTCACCATCTTTCTGTCGCGCGCAGATGTGGCGTAGACATAGGTGAGGTCCGCACAAGCCTGCTCGGTGGTGTCGAATACGCGCACAGGCTGCATCATTTCGAAGGCACCGACCGCCGCGCGTTCGGCTTTCACATTGGGCCAGCCATCGCGGGGCCCCACCAGGCGCAGATCGGTCAGGCCGCAATTGAGCATGGCACGCGCCGCGGTGCCGATATTCTCGCCCATCTGGGCCGAGACCAGGATGATCGTCGGGCGGTCCATGCTCATCGCGTCAGCTTGCACTGGCTTTCAGCAGCTTCCAGGTGATGGCGTCATTGAGTGCTTCGAACGAGGCATCGATGATGTTGGGCGAAACGCCAACCGTGTTCCAGCGTTCGCCATGGCCGTCGGCGCTTTCGATCATGACGCGGGTGATGGCTTCGGTGCCGGCTTGCGGCGTCAGGATGCGCACCTTGAAATCGACGAGGCGCATGTCGGCAAGTGCCGGATAGGCCGGCATCAAGGCCTTGCGCAACGCGCCGTCCAATGCGTTTACCGGGCCGTTGCCGCTGGCCACGGTCATCAACTGCTCGCCATCGATCTCAAGCGTCACGGTCGCCTCGGACTCTGTGATGAGATCGCCGCGTACGTTCCAGCGGCGTTCGTCCATGACCCGAAAGCGCGCCAGCTTGAAGAAGGTCGGCACCGAACCCAGGGCCCGCCGCGCCAGCAATTCGAACGAGGCTTCGGCGCCGTCATAGGCATAGCCTTCGTATTCGCGCAGCTTCACCGTCTCGACCAGCGCGCCGACCTTGCCGTCATCGGCATCGACATCGAGGCCGATCTCGCGGAAGCGCGCCAGGATATTGGCCCGGCCGGATTGGTCCGAGACCACGATATGCCGGCGGTTGCCGACCAGTGACGGCTCGATGTGCTCGTAGGTCCTGGGATCCTTCTCGACCGCCGAGACATGCAATCCGCCCTTATGCGCAAAGGCGCTCTCGCCCACATAAGCAGCGCTGCGGGTCGGGGCACGGTTGAGGCGCTCGTCGAGCAGGCGCGACAGATGGGTGAGCTGTTTCAGATCCTGCTCATTCAGGCCCACTTTGAAATCGGTCTTCAGCATCAAGGATGGGATCAGCGACACCAGATTGGCATTGCCGCAGCGTTCGCCCAGGCCATTGAGCGTACCCTGCACCTGCCGCACACCGGCCCGGATCGCCGCCAGCGAATTGGCGACCGCGTTCTCGGTGTCGTTGTGGCAGTGGATGCCCAGATGGTTGCCGGGGATCTTGGCCGTCACCTCACCCACAATGCGCTCGATCTCATGGGGCAGCGTTCCGCCATTGGTATCACACAGCACGACCCAGCGCGCGCCCGCCTTATAGGCGGCACTTGCGCATTCCAACGCGTAGCTGGGGTTTGCCTTGTAGCCATCGAAGAAGTGCTCGGCATCGAACATCACCTCGCCGCTGCGCTGCTTGGCGTATTCGACACTCTCCGAAATCATGTCGACATTCTCGGCCCGGCTGATGCCAAGCGCCACGTCGACATGGAAGTCCCAGCTCTTGCCCACCATGCACACGGCTTGCGTCTTGGCGTTGAGCAGCGCGTTGAGGCCCGGATCATTTGCAGCGGAGCGGCCTGGACGGCGCGTCATGCCGAAGGCCACGAACTTCGCGCGCTTGAGGCTTGGCGGCGCCCCAAAGAACGCATCGTCGGTCGGGTTGGCACCCGGCCAGCCACCCTCGACATAATCCAGGCCGATGCGGTCCAACCCTTCCGCAATCGCCAGCTTGTCGTTGACGCTGAAATCGACGCCTTGCGTTTGCGCGCCGTCGCGCAACGTGCTGTCGAACAGATATACCCGCTTGTCGTCGGCCATGATTTTGCTGGCTTTTCCAAGTGCTTGCCCCGATTGACCGGGTATTCAGCATATGGGACTCTGCACGTCAAGCAGCCCAGCCGACAGATAATTACCAACCTCTTGAAAAGACGATCAAATGCCTGATCTCGCCAGCCTTTGGCCGTTCTTCCTGGCCGCCCTCGCCCTCAACCTCACCCCCGGCGCGGACATGACTTATGTCATCGCGCGCACCGCGACACAGGGTCGAGCCGCCGGCGTCGCGGCCAGTTTCGGCATCGCTGGCGGCAGCGTCGTGCATACGGCCCTCGCCGCATTCGGCGTCTCGGCCATCCTCGCCCATTCCGAGGCCGCGTTCGTCACGGTCAAAGCCGCGGGTGCTGCCTATTTGCTGTATCTCGCCTGGAAGGCGCTGATGGCGGGAGCCGCGCGCGCCACGGCGACACAGGTCCTGCCGCCCATTCCGCTCTGGCGAATCTTCGCCGAGGGCGTGCTGACCAATGTACTCAATCCCAAAGTGGCGCTGTTCATTCTGGCGTTCCTGCCGCAATTCGTCGATCCGACGGCAACGGCGCCGGTCTGGCTGCAGATCCTTTTCCTCGGTACCTTGTTCAACATCAGCGGTACGGCCGTAAACTGCATCGTGGCGCTATCAACAGCCGCGGCGGCCGGCCTGATACGCGGATCGGCCGGCCTCGGCCGCTGGCTCAACCGGCTATCGGCGCTCGTTTTTGTAGGCTTGGCGATACGCCTGGCCCTGACGGAGCGCCGTTAAGCGCCGCCATGGTATAAGGCTCGATGTCCTGATAGATGAGGATCTTGTCGACGATTTTCCCATCCGTCGACAGCGGCAGGAACAGCGTCCCGATTTCCCGCGCCAAGCCTGAACGGGACGGTGTTGCATCATGGTCGAACACAATCGATTGCTCTTCTATGGCAATCCGATAGTTCTCGAGCACTTCATCACGGACGTTGCCATAGAGGCCTTCTTGCACCGGTCGACCGGTCGGGTCGAAACCGCGATGGGCACAAACAGCTGTGCCCACGACGCGGTAGACGCTGCTGCCCGGGCCGTCCTGGCCGACATCGACCAGAACCAGGCCTGACAACCATGGCCGCATTTCGGCAGGATCGATATCGGCGCGGCACGGCAACTTGCGGCCGTGTTTCTTTGCGTCCCAATAGCGGTAAAGCGCTGCGGAACGTATGGAGCAAACGTTCAGAAACTGCGTCGACGTCAGGCGCTGATACTTCATAGCAGCCTCGCCCGTCATGCCGTGTTTACGCCCGGCAATACGTCGTCCCCGCAATCATCATCCGCTTGAGGACGTGCTTATGCAAGGACCACAAAGGCGTAGCGGCGAATCTTAACGATTGAGTTCCGCCACTACGCCTAAGCGTGTCAGCTTCTCTTCCATGTGGTGCCGGAGGGACCGTCTTCAAGCAGAATTCCCTCCGACGTCAGCATGTCGCGAATACGGTCCGCCTCGGCAAAGTTCTTCGCCTTGCGCGCCGCAATACGCGCGGCGATCAGCTCTTCGATCTCTGCCGCCGGTCGGCCCTGCCCGCCATCATCCTGCTGCAGCCAGACCATCGGGTCCTGCCATAGAAGGCCCAGCAACTGGGCGGCACCCAGAACGGCGGCTTTGGCGGCCGTCTTCTTGGCGGGTGTCGTTGCCTTGTTAAGCTCGGTTACCAGTTCATGCATCTCGCTCACCGCCAGCGGCGTATTGAGGTCATCCGCCAGCGCGGCAAGAATGCTCTCCGGCGCCTTCGCCTCAGCCTCCACATCACTCACCTTGGCAAGCGCGCCATAGAAGCGATCGAGTTGGCCCTTGGCCTCCTTGATGCCGTCACGGGTGATGTCGATCGGCTGGCGGTAATGCGCCGAGAGCAGCGCCAGGCGGATCGCCTCGCCGCGCTGCCCTTCTTCCAGAAGTTCGTGAACCGTGAAGAAGTTGCCGAGCGATTTCGACATCTTCTGTCCGTTCACCTGGACGAAGCCATTGTGCAGCCAGTAATTCGCCATCACCGGCGTGCCATGGGCGCAGCGGCTTTGCGCGATCTCATTCTCATGATGCGGGAAAATGAGGTCGATGCCGCCGGCATGGATATCGAACACCTCGCCCAGCAATTCGCCCGACATGGCCGAGCATTCGATGTGCCAGCCGGGCCGCCCCTGCCCCCACGGGCTCGGCCAGCCGGGTTGACCGGCGTCGGACGGTTTCCACAGCACGAAATCCGCCGGGTGTTTCTTGTAGGGCGCCACCTCAACCCGCGCGCCGGCGATCATGTCGTCGAGGCTGCGACCTGAGAGCCCGCCGTAATCCGGCATGGATGGGACGTTGAAGAGCACGTGGCCTTCCGCCACATAGGCATGGCCTTTAGCGATCAATTGCTCGATCAGCTTGACCATCTGCGGCACGAATTCGGTCGCCCGCGGTTCGCGGTTGGGCGCCAGCGCGCCGAGGGCAGCCATGTCGTCGTGATACCAACCGGCCGTCCGCTTGGTGATGCTTTCAATGCTTTCGCCACTTGCTGCCGACGCGGCCATGATCTTGTCGTCGATGTCCGTGATGTTGCGGACATAATTGACATGCAGCGCGCCATAAACATGGTTCAACAAGCGATAAAGAACATCGAAAGCCACCACCGGGCGCGCATTGCCGATATGGGCATAGTCATAGACCGTCGGGCCGCAGACATACATGCGCACGTTGTTGGGGTCGATCGGCGTAAAGACCTGCTTTTCGCGTTGCAGGGTGTTGTAGAGATGAATCGTCATTGAAGTCTTCCCGTTAAGCGCCGTCAGGCCGTTTCGCCACGCAGGCGGCGCAGGGTTTTGTCGCGACCGATCAGCGGCAGCAGCAGACGCATTTCGGGGCCATGATCCAGCCCCGTCAGCGCCTGGCGCAGGGGCATGAACAGATCCTTGCCCTTGCGGCCCGTCGCTGCCTTCACCGCTTCGGTCCAGGTTTTCCAGCTGCCCTCATCCAAGGGCGCCTGCGGCAGAACATCGGCCGCAAGTGCTGCGAAGGCTGAATCCGCGATGTGGGGTGCGATCGACCCGCGGCAGATGCGTTGCCATTCCCCGATCTCCTCGATCTTTTCAACGTTGGCGCGGGCAACATCCCACAGCGCCGCATCGACGTCAGACAAGCCGACACCGGCCAGATGCGTTTTCGCTTCTTCAAACGGCAGCAAATGCAGCAAGCGCGCGTTTAAATGCAGCAGCTCGGCCGGATCGAAACGCGGGCTTGATTTGCCGAACTTGGAGAGATCATGGGATTTCACCAGATCCTCGAGATGCGGCTTCACCACCAGCGGCACGCCGGTGCCGATATGGGCGAGGTAAGTATTGAGCGACATCGGCTCCAGACCCTGATCCCGGAGATCAGAAATGGAGAGCGATCCCAGCCGCTTCGACAGCCCCTCGCCCGCGGCATCCACCAGCAAAGGCAGATGCGCAAATTCTGGCGCCTTGGCACCCAGCGCCTCGAATATCTGCGTCTGCGTACCTGTGTTCGTCACGTGATCGGCACCGCGAATGATATGCGTCATGCCGAGCGCAATGTCGTCCACCACCGAGGTGAATGTGTAGAGATAGGTGCCGTTCTCACGGATCAGCACCGGATCGGACTGGCTCGCGGTATCGATATGCTCGGCCCCGCGCACAAGGTCGTTCCACTCGACGCGTCGGTGCTCCAGCTTGAAGCGCCAGTGCGGGCGCTTGCCCTCGGCTTCCAATCTGGCGCGATCCGCATCCGAGAGCTTCAGTGCCGCCCGGTCATAGACGCGGTGGATCTTCCGCTTCAGCGCCAATTCCTCGGCGCTCTCATAGCAGGGATAGAGCCGGCCGCTGGCCTTGAGCTTGTCGGCGGCGGCATCATAGTCGGCGATGCGATCGACCTGGCGGGCAAAGCTGTCCCAGGTGAGCCCCAGCCAGCGGAGGTCCGTTTCGATGCCTTGGGCGAATTCGGGGGTGGAGCGTTCGGTATCGGTATCGTCGAGACGCAGCAGGAAATGGCCGTTGCGCTGGCGCGCAAACAGCCAGTTATTCAGGGCAATATAGATATTGCCGACATGCAACCGGCCCGTGGGGCTGGGTGCGAAGCGAACGCGAACCGACATCACAACACTCGATTTCCATCAATCTGACCTATCGCCGGGCCTAGGCCCTATTGGGGCCGGAAGCCATTGGTGATCGGATAACGCCGGTCCTTGCCGAAGGCGCGCCGCGAGATTTTGACCCCCGGGGGAGCCTGGCGGCGTTTGTATTCGGCCAGATCCAGCATGCGCCAGACCCGGAGGACCGTGGCCTTGTCATAACCTTTGGCGACGATCTGGTCCACGGCCATCTCTTCCTCGACCAGACAGGTGAGGATCCCGTCCAGGACGTCATAGGGCGGCAAAGTGTCCTGGTCCGTCTGGTTGGGCTTCAATTCCGCCGAGGGCGGCTTGGTAATAACCCGCTCGGGCATAACGGCCCCTCTGGGGCCCGCCAAACCGGCCGGAAAATGTGCATTCCGCCAGCGGCACAGCGCAAAAACGGTCATCTTGTAGACGTCCTTGAGGACCGAATAGCCGCCGCACATGTCGCCATAGAGTGTGGCGTAACCCACCGACATTTCTGATTTATTGCCGGTGGTCAGCAGCATGTGCCCCATCTTGTTCGACATCGCCATCAAGGTGAGGCCGCGCGAACGGCTCTGGATGTTCTCCTCGGTCGTGTCGGCCTTTTTGCCGGCGAAGATGCCGCCCAGCATGGCCTCGAAGGCCTTCATCGCCGGCTCGATCGAGACGATGTCATACTGGATGCCCAGCAGCTTGGCGCAGGCCGCCGCGTCGTCGAGGCTCTCCTGGCTTGTATAGGGCGACGGCATCATGACCGCCCGGACTTTGTCTGGCCCCAGGGCGTCGACAGCGACCGCCGCGGAGATCGCGGAATCGATGCCCCCGGAAAGGCCCAGCAAGACGCCCGGGAAGCCGTTCTTCTGGACATAGTCCTTGAGGCCCAGAACCATCGCCCGGTAGATCGATTCCAGTGCCGCGGGCTGTGGCGCGATCTCGGCCGGCAGGCACAGCCAGCCCTCATTGCCGCGCTGCCATTCGGTGATCGCCACCTTCTCGACGAAGGCCGGCAGGCGCGCCTTGAGCACCTTGCCGCGGTCGAGCACAAAGGAATCGCCGTCGAAGACTAGTTCGTCCTGACCACCCACTTGGTTCACATAGACGATCGGCAGATCAGTCTCGTCCTGCCGGTCCCCGGCAATCTCGAGCCGCTGCTCGGGCTTGGCATGGTCGTAAGGACTGCCATTGGGAACCAGCAGCAATTCGGCGCCCTGCTTCTTGAGGTGCTCTGCGGTCGTCGAAAACCACAAATCCTCGCATATCGGCAAACCCAGCTTGATACCGTTGAAGGCAACCGGCTCGGGCAGCGGTCCCGGCACGAAGACCCGCTTCTCATCAAAGACGCCGTAATTCGGCAGGTCGTATTTGAATCGCTTGGCGAGGATCTTGCCCTGCCCCAGCAGAAACGTCCCGTTATGTAGCTTCCCGTCCTCGACCCAGGGCGAGCCGACGATGATCGCCGGGCCGCCGTCCGCGGTATCCTGCGCCAGCATCTCGACACCCCTGCGGCAGGCTTCCTGAAAGGCAGGTTTCAGAACCAGGTCCTCCGGCGGATATCCCGACACGACCAGTTCTGGCGCCAGCACCAGATCGGCACCCTTGGCCGCTGCTTCCGCCCGCGCCTTGGAAATGCGCGCCACATTGCCGGCAACGTCGCCGAGCTTGGGGTTGATCTGCGCCAAGGCGATTTTGATTTTGTCTGTCATGTTAGGAACTTAACCGGCAGCCACATGATGTCAATTGCGCTGCACACAAGGCCGACATGCGGCCCGCTTTTTGCTTATGCTAGGCTGTGATACGGGGGACTGGAAGGATTGGAAAAATGCGCAACCGAATAATCAGCTTTGCCGCCCTGCTCCTGGTCGCAGCCAGCACCCCTGCCCTGGCTCAGAACCTACCCGACGGATTGACGCCGACACCGGTCATCGAACCTGCCGGCAACCGCTATCTTCTGATGGTGCTGGATCAACCGCAACGCGACCTCACCCATGGCAGCAGCAAGGTGAACATGCTGCTCGACACCAAGACCGGCAAGACTTGGATCCTGGAATTCGGCGTGAAGAACAATCAGAACGGCTACATCTGGAACGAAGTGCCGTTCACGCCGCCCGTAAAGTGATCATTTCCTGAACAGGAACTCGCGGCCGATCTTCACGCGCTTGACGCCGTTATATTCGATGATGTCGGCGGTGGCATAGGTTTCCGTCCAGCGCTGCGGCAGGAACGAGCCCGTCCCCACTACATCGATCGGCGCCTGCGCCTCGGCCATCACCTTGCATTTCGCCGGATCGAAGCCGGACGACGCCACGATCTTCACCTTGTGGAAGCCTTCGCGGTTGAGGGCGTCGCGCAAGTGCCAGATCGCCGCTGCCGACACGCCGGCACCCACCAGATGGCGAAGTTCGCTTTCCGAGCGATAGCCGCGGATGACCCTCGGCACATGGCGATCCATCACTGCATAGGAAGCCGGCGGATCGAGGCCTTCGATGAAACGGCTGCCCGGTGTGTCGATGCGGACCGAGAGCTTGCCCTCAGATGCCATGCCGGCAAAGCGCCGGGCGACGGTCAACGCGTCCGTCACTTCGCGGCCGAAATAGTCGACCAGCACCGTCATCGGTTCGTCGGGGAACGTCTCGTGGAACATTTCGGCCGCGCGCAGGGTCGAACCGGCATAACCGATCAGCGCATGCGGCATGGTGCCCAGCGCCTTTTCGCGGCCGAAATAATGGGCCGTCGCTTGCGTCGCGTTACCGATGAAGCCCGTCGCCTTGACCTTGCGCGTCGCGCGGGCGGAACCGACGGACGCGGCATAGGCCATCATTTCGGCCATCTCCAGACCCGCGCAGTGTCGGGCATCCATGGCGAGGAAAGCGACACTCGGCAGATCGGCGCACATGGTAAAGGCGTTGAAGGCAGCCACACAGGCTGGCCCCAGCTTCATCAGCAGCAATGTCTCGAGGTCGGCGAGGTGAACGAAGGAACCGCTCACATACATGATCGGCTCACCGGCGCCGACCCAGCGGCCTTCGTCGTATTGCAGGTCGATCTCGAACTCGGTATCGCGCTCGGCGGCGACCCGGCGCAGCCAATCCAGCGCCAGACGCGGCGCGGAGATGACGGGGCGACGCATGAAGATCGCATAGGTGACCTTGACGTCGCCGAAATGGGCGACGGTCGCCTTGGTCTTCAGGAAATACTGGTCGGACCAAGCCGCAACCTGATCGGACGCCGGCCCCGAAACCGGGCCGGCATCCTTCAGATTGTCTTTACGAGGCTTCGGCGATGCGTTGTCCACCGGCGCGCTCCGCTTTCAATTGCTCGGCAATGAGGAAGGCAAGTTCCAACGCCTGGGTGGCGTTGAGACGCGGGTCGCAATGGGTGTGGTAACGGTCGGCCAGTGCTTCTTCGGTAACAGCCTTCGCACCACCGATGCACTCGGTGACGTCCTGGCCGGTCATCTCGAAATGCACGCCGCCGGCATGAGTTCCCTCGGCCCGGTGCACATCGAAGAAGCCGCGCACTTCGCCCAGAATTCGGTCGAAGGGTCGTGTCTTGTAGCCGGTCGACGATTTGATGGTGTTTCCATGCATCGGGTCGCAGGACCAGACCACCTTGCCGCCATGGCGCTTCACGGCGCGGACCAGCGGCGGAAGCTTCTGCTCGACCTTGTCATGCGCCATGCGGGCGATGAGCGTCAGACGGCCGGGGATGTTCTGCGGATTGAGGATATCGATCAACCGCAGCAGGTCGTCCGGCTCCATGGTCGGGCCGCATTTCAGGCCGATCGGGTTCTGGATACCGCGCATGTATTCGACATGGGCACCGTCCGGCTGGCGCGTGCGGTCGCCGATCCACAGCATGTGGGCCGAGCAGCCATACCATTTGCCGGTAAGGCTGTCGGTACGCGTCAAGGTCTGCTCGAAATTGAGCAGCAGCGCTTCATGGCTGGTGAAAAACTCGGTCTCGCGGATCTGCGGCACGGTCTCCGACGTCAGGCCGCAGGCGGCCATGAAATCGAGCGTTTCGGAAAGGCGATCGGCCAGTTCCTTGTAGCGATGACCCAGCGGATTATCGGCCACGAAATCGAGGTTCCAGCGATGCACCTTGTGGAGGTCGGCAAAACCGCCTTGCGCGAAGGCGCGCAGCAGATTGAGTGTCGCTGCCGACTGGTTATAGGCCTGCACCAGGCGTTCCGGATCGGGGATGCGCGCCGCTGGTGTGAAGTCGATGCCGTTCACATTGTCGCCGCGATAGCTCGGCAGCTCGACACCGTCGATCACTTCTGTGGGCGAGGACCGCGGCTTGCCGAACTGGCCGGCCATGCGGCCGATTTTCACGATCGGCATGGCGGCGCCGTAGGTCAGCACCACCGCCATCTGCAGCAGCACCCGGAAGGTGTCGCGGATGTTATTGGCCGAGAACTCGGCAAAGCTCTCGGCGCAATCGCCGCCCTGCAACAGGAAAGCCTTGCCTTCGGCGACCTGGCCCAAGGCCTCGGTCAGGCGGCGGGCTTCACCGGCAAAGACGAGCGGCGGAAAGGCGCGCAGGCGCTCCTCGACCGACGCCAGCTTGGCGGCGTCCGGGTAGGTGGGGACCTGGGAGATCGGCTTGTCGCGCCAGCTCTCCGGCGACCATTTCGTGCTCATCTTCTGCCTCTGCGCGGGTGCGCTGGTAAGTCATGCCAACTGTGGAAAACAGGGCACTGTATATAGGATTTATGGCGCGTTCATGCAAATAATGCTGAATTGGCGCATAACCTATTGGCAGAAAACGATATAAGTTCAGTTACGGAGCGACCTTCACAACGCTGCCCTTCAACGCAACGCCCGCGACGATGGCGCCGGCATGGCATTCGAACTGCGTGTCGCTGGCGAACACCTTCTTCTTGTAGAAGCTCACGATGCCGACCACGGCATTGCCGCCCTCGGCCAGGGCGCGTTCGCCCAGTTCCTTCATGGCCGAGATCATGGCCCAAGTGCAGGCTTCCTCATCCTGCTTGCCGAAGGAATTGGTCTTCCGATTGGTGACGAACTCGCCAAGGTCCTGCCCCGCCGGCGCTGCCTGGTTCGCGAAATAGAACTTCACAGTCGACGGCACATTCTCCGCATACCGCGGGTCGGCCATGACATCGGCGATCTTGAGTTCATATTTGGTGTCGCGGGCCTGTGCCGGGACGGTTGCAAGGCATACCGCCGCCAGCAAGATTGCCACCCCCAAACCAATCTGAATTCGCATCATTTTTTCTCCAATACGCGGCGCCCCGGCACAACAGTCGCGAGGCCGGTCGAGTTCCCATCCCCGATGCTCAGCCGACCGGTGTCCGCATGGTGACAAACTCTTCCGCCGCGGTCGGGTGCACGGCGACGGCCGCATCGAATTGCTGCTTGGTCGCGCCCATCTTCACGGCGATCGCTAAGGCTTGGACGATTTCCGGGGCATCGATGCCCACCATATGTGCGCCGAGGACAACCTGCGTCTTGCGGTCGACCACGAGTTTCATCAGTGTCCGTTCGTCGCGGCCCGAAATCGTGTGCTTCATCGGCTTGAAATCGGCTTTATAGATATCGAGTTCCCGGCCCTCTTTCCGCGCGTCTGCTTCGGAAAGGCCGACGACGCCGACCGGCGGGTGACTGAAGACAGCCGAGGCAATGGTCTTGTGGTCGACATGCCATGGCTTGTTGCCGAAGATCGAATCCGCATAGGCATGCCCTTCGCGAATGGCCACCGGCGTCAAATTGACTCGGTCGGTGCAATCGCCGACAGCATGGATGTTCGGCACAGTGGTCTGCGAAGCGGCATCGACGGCGATCGCACCATTCTCCTTCAGTTTGACGCCAACCTCCCCGAGCCCCATGCCATCGGTCTTCGGGCGCCGGCCGGTCGCGTACATGATCGCATCGCAGGACAGCGTTTCGCCGCTCTTCAGCGTGACGCTGAGGCGATCGCCCGTCTTGTCGATGCGCGTGACATCCGCCTCTGTCTTGATCGCAATGCCCTTCTTGGCCATCTCAGCCGCCAGGAAATGCCGGACATCGTCGTCGAAGCCGCGCAGGATCTGCGCGCCGCGATAAAGCTGTGTAACCTTGGTGCCGAGGCCGTTGAAGATGCCAGCAAACTCGACGGCGATATAGCCGCCGCCGACGATGACGACGTCCTTGGGCAGACGCGCGAGATGGAAGGCCTCATTCGACGTAATCGAATGCTCGATCCCGGGAATACGCGGCCGCTCTGGCCAGCCACCGACCGCGATCAATACGTTCTTCGCCGTCACCCGCTTGCCGCCCACATTGAGCGTGTGCGGGTCGGTGATGACGGCGCGAGATTCCAGCAGCTCAACCTTCGATCCTGAGAGCAGCTTCTTGTAGATGCCGTTCAGCCGGTCGATTTCCTTGTCCTTGTTGGCAATCAGCGTCGCCCAGTCGAAGGTCGCCTCGCCCACAGTCCAGCCATAATTGCGCGCGTCCTCGAAATCCTCGTGGAAATGGGCGGCATATGAGAGCAGCTTCTTTGGCACACAGCCGCGAATGACACAGGTGCCGCCGAGCCGGCTCTCTTCCGCGACCGCAACCTTCGCGCCATGCCCAGCCGCAATGCGCGCGGCGCGCACGCCACCGGAACCGCCGCCGATGACAAAGAGATCGTAGTCGAACTGGGACATGGCCGCTCCGGACGTCATTTGCTGGCCGACTTGCACCACATGATCGGGGGTACGGTCAACCATCACCCAGGAAATGGTGATATGTCAGGCGCGCTTCAAGCATAACCCCAACGCCATCAGGGGCTTACCTGGCCTTCAAAGGATTCGGCAGTGCTCTGCGGCTATGGAAAGCGATACCGCTTCCCCCACACGCCTGGCGCCATCACGGATCGTCGCCAGCGCGGTCACTTTCTGGCCACCCGACAGAACCACATCGTAACGGGCGGTAGAGCCAAGGTAATCCACCGCCGCGATGGTGCCAGTGAGAGCGCCTCTGCCGAGTTCAATCTTCTCGGCGCGGACAATGACATTTACCCCCTCACCCGCTTGTAGCGCACGCGCGGCATCGGCCACGTCGATGCGGGCGCCGTCGCCCAGCGCCACGCTGATGCGCTTGCCGTTCACGGCGATCACCTTACCGGGCAGGAAATTGGCGTTGCCCAGGAAGTTCGCCACAAATTCAGACTGCGGATGCTCATAGACCTCGGCCGGTGCCCCGCGCTGCTCGATGCGGCCCTTGTTCATCACCACCACGAGATCGGACATCGCCAGGGCCTCGCCCTGGTCGTGGGTGACGAAGATGGCCGTGACGCCGATGCGCTGCTGGATGGCCTTGATCTCGCCGCGCATTTCCTCGCGGAGATTTGCATCGAGCGCCGACAGCGGCTCGTCGAGCAATAGCACGTCCGGTTCGATCACCAGGGCGCGCGCCAGGGCGATGCGTTGCTGCTGGCCACCGGAAAGCTGCGTCGGGAAACGCCCCTCGACGCCCGGCAGGCGCACGATGTCGAGCGCCCGCGTCACCCGCTCCGCGATGTCGGCCTTAGTCACACCGCGATATTTGAGGCCGAAGGCGACATTGTCGAAAATCGATTTGTGGGGAAACAATGCATAATTCTGGAACACCATGCCCAGATTGCGCTGATGGATCGGTGTCTCATTGACGCGCTGGCCCTTAATGCGGATCTCGCCGCCCGTCGGCGTCTCAAGACCTGCCACCATGCGCAAGGTCGTGGTCTTGCCGCAGCCAGATGGCCCCAGCAATGTCACGAAGGCGCCGTCAGGCACATCGAGATCGATGGCATCAACTGCCACCACCCCGCCGGCAAAATGCTTCTCGACCTTGCGCAGTTCAACCGAACTCATGATGTGCCTTGTCCGTCATGAAGATAGTTGGGCGCCCGGCCGACGCCGTCCCAGGACGGCCGGGCGCCACGTGGGTCTTACGCACCTTTGGAGATGCGGTCCCACTCCTTCTTGTAGGCGTCCTGGTTGTCGTACCAGTATTGCGCCTTCTCCCAGACATAACCTTCGAACTTGCCGGTGTCGTCATAAGCCGGCAGGCTCTTGATCTTGTCCGTCATCGGCACTTTGGTCGGATCGAGCGACGAGGGATAGTTCTGGCCCTCGGCAATGGCGATCGCGACCTTCGGTTCGATGCAGAAGTTGAGCAGTTGCTCGGCTGCCTCCATCGGGCTGCCTTTAAGGACATAGAGTCCTTCCAGCCAGGCGAAGCCGACATTGTTGAGGAAGCCGATATCGTGGCCGTCCTGCTGCAACGCCGCGACGCGTCCCGACCAACCGTCAGAAATGATGACCTCTTCCTTGGCCATGAGGTCGATGAATTCCTGGCCCGAGCTCCAATACTTGACGACAAGCTCGCGCTGCTTGCGGAGCGAGTCATAGATGGCGTTGATGTCCGTGGCACCCTGCGGGTCCTGACCCAGCAGCAGGCTCGCCATCCAGATGCGCGTCTGGAAGCTGTCGTAAAGGGCGATCTTACCCTTGTACTTCTCGTCGAACTGCAGCTTAACGCCCTGTGCCTTCGCTTCCTCGTCCGAGATGTACTTGCGGTTATAGGCGAGCCCGGTAACGCCATAGTCGAAAGGCACGGCCGAGAGTTTGCCGCCCGTCTCGGCGCGGAACGCCTCAAGGGTCGCCGGCAGCACATTAGCGAGATTCGGAATATTCGCCTCATTGATGACGTCGCCAAAGCCAGCCTTGCAGAAGCGTGCATAGTCGTAGACGCCGCTGACCAGGAACAGGTTGTAGTCGCCGGGCTGCGCCGCCTTGACCAAGGACAGGAACTCTTCGGTATCGCCGAATTCGCCTTCGACAACCTTGATGCCGGTCTTCTCTGTGAACGGAGGGAAGGCAAAATTATGGAACGCCTCAGAGACGATACCACCCCATCCGTCGAAGCGGATGGAATCGACCTCGGCCATGGCCTTCTTGCGCAGGAAGCCCATCGGGCCACCGGTTACGCCGACCGCCGCCGCGGTCGCACCAATGATGCGCAGCAGCGAGCGCCGGTCGATATCGCCGCTGTGAACCGCTTCAAGCAGACGCTCGTAGCGCTTTGGATCCGTCAACTTCTTCATGCCTTCCTCCCACGGTTGAAATCAAAACACGGTGCAGAAAACAAACCAGTCGAACGCTTTCACCTGGCCTTGGCAAATCGCCTGACCATGTAGCCGCCGATGAGCGGCAGCAGGATCGTAATCACGATCATCACGGCACCCAGCGCATTGATCTCGGGGCTGATCGAGGTGCGCAGCATGGCGAAGATCTTGGTCGGCACGGTCTCGATGCCGGGCTTCTTCCAAAAGAGCGTCGCCGTGATGTTGTCGAAACTCAACGTCGCCGCGAACAAGAACCCACCGACGATCGCCGGTGAAATCAGCGGCAATGTCACCTCGAAGAAAGTCTGGATCCGGTTGGCGCCAAGGGACCAGGCGGCCTCCTCATAGCTGGCGCGCAGGCCAACGAGGCGCGCCTGCACCACCAGCACGACATAGGGGAGCGACAACACGGTGTGGCCGAGCAGCAGCACGGCAAAGCTGCGCGGCATGCTGAGGAATTTGAGGAACATCAGCAGGGCGACACCCATCACCACTTCAGGCATCAGCAGCGGCAGCGACAGGAAGGTTTGGATACCTTCCTTGCCCGTGAAGCTGTAGCGCACCAGCGCCAGCGCCGCCATCACGCCGATGATCGTGGCAAGAGCCCCCGACGTGGCGGCCAGAATCAGCGAGGTCTTGAAGGCATCGACGATGGATTGGTTGGCGAACAGCTTGCCGAACCATTGCAGACTGAAGCCCTCCATCGGGAAGGCACCGCTGCGCGACGAATTGAAGGCGAGCAGGATCACGACCACGATGGGCGCGAACATGAAGACATAGACGGCGATCGAGCAGATCCGCAGCAAGGCCCAGCCCAAGCGCCCTTCTCCCGGTTTCCGCGCCGCTGCCGTGCTCATCGCGCGAAACTCCGATAGACGTCGGAGAGACTCATGAAGCGGTTATAGACCGCGATCACCAGGCCCAGCGCGACGAGCATCACGATGGAGAGGACCGACCCGAATGGCCAGTCGAGCTGCGAGATGATGGCTTCGTAGATGAGATCGGGAAAGAACAACGTGTCCGTGCCACCCAGCAGGCGCGGTGTCACATAGGAACCGGCCGCCAGCACGAAACAGAGCAGCGACCCGGCACCCAGCCCTGGTAGCGACAGGGGCAAGGTCACCTCGCGAAAGCTCTGCCAGGGCGTGCAACCCAGCACGCGCGCAGCCGATTCCAGATTCCGGTCGATGCCGTCGAGGCTGACATAGACATTGATGATCATATAGGGCAGCTGGAAATAGACCAAGCCCATGATCACCGAGAAATCATTGTAGAGCAGCTTCAACGGTTCATCGGTGACGCCGATGCCGACGAGGACCGCATTCACGAAGCCGTTCTTCCCCAGCACGTTGATCCAGGACATCGTGCGGATGATGTAGGAGACCCAGAACGGCAGGAACATCAGGAACAACAGCAAGCCGCGGTTCCTGATCTCGGCCCGGGCCAGAAAATAAGCGGTCGGATAGCCCAGCACGATGCAGACCGCCGTCGTGAGCAGCGCGGTTTTGAAGGTGCTGTAAAGCGCCAGCCAATAGAAACTGTCGGAAAGAAAACTCGCCCAATTGCCGAACTGGAACGCCGGTGTATCGAGCCCCTCAGCCGAGCGCAGCCAGAACGAATAGGCCAGGACAAAGAGGATCGGCGCCACCATCAAGAGCGACAGCGACAGGATTGCCGGAGACAATAGCAGATAGGGACGCGCCAACGCCCGTGACACGATTGAGCCTCACCCCGTCTAAGCTAACGACTTCTTATTTGACGGCAGTATGACAGGGTAAAAGCTGCAGTGTCTATGGCCCTTTCAGGAGCCAGGCAGCGCTATGCGGCGACGCCGCTGCGCGTCGCCTGACGCCAGCGGCGATGCAGCATGACACCAAGAACCACCAACTGAGTAAGGATCGGCGCAAAGCTGAGGACGATGTCGTCACCGGCGACGGGCAGAACCAGGGTGATATAGGCGCCGTAACCCGCGAAAATCATGATGATGCTGACCGGCCAATAGACCAGTGCCAGATAGACCAGCCAAGTAACGTCCGACTGGCTCCGCCATGGGCCAAAGCTCAGCCACAGAAGAATTGCCAGATCTCGCGTCATGAAGAGCAGGACCAGCACCAGCGTCTCGGCGAGATGATCGAGCGAAATGAGGCGCAGGCGCAGAAAGATCTCCGACAGGCTGCTCGGCCAGCCATCGCTGCCGAGGGTCACCAGCGTATAGATCGCGAAAAGGGCGGCAATCGTGGCGCCCGCCATCGCGATCGACCACCAGGGAATTTCGGCCAGCGCCCGGCTGAAATCGCCGTGCCGCAATGCCAGCAGGCCGGAGCGGTAGCGGATCGGGTCGCGCCGGTCAGCGAGGGCCGAAAGATAGGTCAAGGCAATCATGACAATGAAGATTGGCAAAGCCGCGCCGACCATCCCACCGCCAGGCCAAGGCGCAATGCCGGCGGCCAATGCCGCACAGAAGGCAACGAAGCTGGCCCAGAACCACGGCCAGGCGCGGTATTGGAGTTCCGCCCGCATCAGCCGATAGACGGCGACAAGTGCCCAGACGACGAAGACCGACCCCAGTACCGCCCGCACCATCGGCCAGGAATAGGCGCTGTCAAAGACATAGGCTGTGCCGGGCACGAAATCCGGCTGGTTGAGCACCGGGGCGGTCCCGATACCGCTCACGGCCAGAAAGACGACGAAGCCGCAGGTCTGCGCCAGGGTGATCGTCAGACGGCGATACTGCACGGTCTTGCGCAGGCGGATAAGGGCGACGCCCAGAGCCACGACATGCGCCAGACACGCGCCAATGAGGACCAGATAGATGCCGAGCCAGAAATTCCCGGCCCGCCCGGGTGGGAACCCGCGCTCGAAGCCGGCAAAGACATAGACCGCGAGCGCCAGCAGGCCGCAATACCAAACGAAGCTGCAACCGCCGATCAACTTGCCCCAGGCCATCGACCAGGCCGAGAGACCCGACATGCGTTGTGATTCCCAGGTGCCGCCAGCAACCTCCTCGGCCAGCGTGTCCGCCGCACGGCGCGGTCCCCACATGCCCAAGACCATCACCAGGATGAGATTGGCGGCATAGGAAAGCTTGTCGAAGTCGCTGACCAGCAGGACCGCATAGGCAACCGTGAGCCCGACGGTCGCTGCCGCCATCATCCTCTGCCAGCCCAGATGCAGCCACAGGTTCCGCTGGAATTCCGGATTGAGATCGAGGCTCATTGCGGCCCCACCAACCGCAGAGGCGGCCGTTCCGTCGCCGCCTTCATGCGCGCAAGATAGATATCCTGCAGGCTGCGCCGCTCCGGCGCGAAGGATGCCAGCGGCAACCCCGCCGCCAGCACCGCTGCCAGCATGGTGGCCCGGGTCGACGGATCGGGATCGGACATGACGATCGCGTCGTCGACACCGCAGCTTAAGACCTCGATGCCGCCGATCGCCAGGAGCCGCTTGCGCAGTTCGGCAACGGGTCGGGCGAAATCCAGCCGGATCTCGACCCGCCGCTCGGTCACCGTGCCCATCACCGCCAGCGGCGCATGATCGACCACTTGGCCCTGGCGCAGCATCAGAATATGGGTCGAATAGTCTTCCAGCTCGGCCAGGATATGCGACGACACCAGAATGGTCATGCCGTCGCGCGCCAGATTGCGCAAGACGCCGGAAAGACCGATCCGCGCCGATGGATCGAGCCCGGACGCCGGTTCGTCGAGCATCAGAAAGGTCGGCTCATGCAGGACCGCCTGGGCGATGGCCAGGCGTTGCCGCAGGCCTCGCGACAGGGTTCCGGCCTTCTGGCCCAGCCGGTCGGTGATCTCGAGCCGCTCGGCGGCGCCTTCTGCGACCGTGCGCCGCTGCGCCCGCGGCACCCCTTGGGCGGCCGCGCGATACATCAGGCCCTGCCGCACCGTCAGTTCGTCATAAAGGCCGAAAAAGTCGGGCAGGAAGCCCATTCGCCGATGCGCCGCGCGCGGATTGGCATGCACATCAAGATCGTCCAGGCGGACGGTGCCGGAAAAGGGCTGGTCCAGGGCGGCACAGAGCCGCATCAAGGTCGATTTGCCGGCGCCATTCGGGCCAACCAGCGCCGTGATCGTCCCACGCTCCAGGACCAGCGACACATTGTTGAGGGCGCGGTGTCCGGGATAATCGAAGATCAGGTTTTCGACATGAAGCATGAGCCCAGTTTCGTCACTTTTGGCCGGGTTGGAAAGCCCGTCCCCCTCCCCGGGGTGTGCGGGTTTTCCTATTCGGATCAAGGGGAAGCCGGTGCTTCAAAAAAGACGGCCAACAATTTCACACCAGATGACAGATGCGTCACCATCCGTTAACCTTATCTGCATTAGCATCTGCAGCAACACCTGCGGCATTCCACCGACGCGTTCCGCGCCGGGCGGCCCCTGTATAGGACGAAGGGAACGAATATGGCTGGCAAATCGAGCTCCAAGAAAACCGTTGCGGCGAAAGCCAAGAAAGTCGCCAAGTCGGCAAAGCCGGCGGCTCGATCAAAGACGGTCGACAGCGGGATCAAGCCGGCCGCACCCAAGGCCTATGCATCGGTCGCGGTGAAGGACAGCCGCAACGGCAAGAGTTTCGAGTTGCCGATCGTCAAGGGCACCGTCGGCCCCGATGTCGTCGACATCCGCAAGCTCTACGGCGAGCATGGCCTCTTCACCTATGATCCTGGCTATGGTTCCACCGGCTCGACACAGTCTTCGATCACCTATATCGACGGCGATGTCGGCGTACTGACGCATCGCGGCTACAAGATCGAGGACCTCGCCGAAAACAGCGACTTCATGGAAGTCTGTTACCTGCTGCTGGAAGGGGAATTGCCGACCGCCAAGCAGAAGGCCGAGTTCGAAAAGAACATCACCTATCACACCATGCTGCACGAGCAGATCGCGCGCTTTTTCTCCGGCTTCCGCCGCGACGCGCATCCGATGGCCGTCATGGTCGGCGTGGTCGGCGCCCTCTCCGCCTTCTATCACGACAGCACCGACATCCATGATCCGCGCCAGCGCATGATCGCCTCGCACCGCCTGATCGCCAAGGTGCCGACGATTGCCGCCATGGCCTACAAATATTCAGTCGGCCAGCCGTTCGTTTATCCCCAGAACGAACTCTCCTACGCCGAAAACTTCCTGCGCATGACGTTTGCGGTACCGGCCGAGGAGTACAAGATCGATCCGGTCGTCGCCAAGGCAATGGACAAGATCTTCATCCTTCATGCCGATCACGAGCAGAACGCCTCGACCTCGACCGTCCGCATGGCCGGTTCATCGGGCGCCAATCCGTTTGCCTGCATTGCGGCCGGCATCGCCTGCCTCTGGGGTCCGGCCCATGGCGGCGCCAACGAAGCCGTCCTTAAAATGCTGGCCGAGATCGGGCATAAGGACAACATCAAGGACTATATCGGCAAGGTGAAGTCCAAGCAGGACAATACCCGGCTGATGGGCTTCGGCCACCGCGTCTACAAGAACTACGACCCGCGCGCCTCGGTGATGCGCAAGTCCTGCCATGAAGTGCTGGATGCGCTGGGCAAGCGCAACGATCCGTTGCTGCAGCTTGCCATGGAACTGGAAAAGATCGCCCTCAGCGACGATTACTTCATTTCCCACAAGCTCTATCCGAACGTCGATTTCTATTCGGGCATCATCCTGCAGGCGATCGGCTTCCCGACCTCGATGTTCACGGTGCTGTTCGCCGTAGCGCGCACGGTCGGCTGGGTCGCACAGTGGAAGGAAATGATCGAAGACCCCACCCAGCGCATCGGCCGCCCGCGCCAGCTCTATACCGGCTATGGCGAGCGTCCCTATGTGCCGATGAACAAGCGCAAGTAAGCGCGAAAGAATACCGCAGAATCGAAGGGCGGCGCCGCGAGGCGCCGCCCTTCTCTTTTGCCGCCAAAGAATGCGGCAACACTTGATGCACCTCGGCGTCCCACCCGTGGGCGGAGGTCGCTTGCAGCTTACCCAGCGCGCAACTCGGTCAGGACCTGGCGTACCGCGGCATCCAGCACCTGGACCTTCTTTTCCATGTCGGCTGCCATGTCGAGCATCTGGCGGGCAACACCGCTGGTCTCGCCGACAATGGCGCGAACATCGGTAATGCTGCCGCTGACCCGCTTGGTGCCGTCGACCATATGCCGGATGCTGCCGGCCATGTTTTGGGTCGAGGCTTCCTGGCGCTCGACTGCCTCTGTGATGCTGCTGGTGGCCGCACTCGTCTCATGCATGCTTGCCTGGATGGCGCCGATGGCCTGTGCCGATTCCTCAGCCGAGCGGCGGATATCGCCGATCTGGCGGGTGATATCCTCCGTCGCCCGCGCCGTCTGATTGGCAAGGCTTTTGACCTCGGACGCCACGACCGAGAAACCCTTGCCGGCTTCCCCGGCGCGCGCCGCCTCGATCGTCGCATTGAGCGCCAACAGGTTGGTGCTGCCGGCGATCTCGCTGATGAGCGTGACGATCTCGCCAATCTGTTGGGCTGCGACATGCAATTGCGAAACGGTGTTGTTGGTGTGGTCCGCCACGCTGACGGTCTTCTGCACGCGGTTGCGGGCACCCTCGACATTTTCCGTGATCGCCGTGATGGCATTGGCGAGTTCGTCCGCCGAGGCTGCCACCTGCTGCGCACCGGCCTCTGCCTCGACGACCGCTTCGGTGGCATCTTGTGCCTGATTGGCTGCCACCCGGGCGGATCGATCGAGCGTTGCCGCCGTTTCACCCAGCTGGCCGGCCGCAGACCGTAAGCCGCCGACAGCCTGTTGCACTTCGCCTTCCAGCCGGCTGGCCAAGGTCAGCATGGCATTGCGCCGCTCGCTGCTCGCTTGTTCGCGCAGCTGGTTCTGCTCCGCTTCCATCTGATGGCGCTTCAGGGCCATCTCCTTGAACACTTGGACGGCACGCGCCATAAGCCCCACCTCGTCATGGCGGTCGCGAGCCGGGACATCGACCTGCAAGCGGTCCTGGGCCAGTGCCGTCATGCTGTCCGACAACAGCAGCAATGGCCGGAGCGAATGTCGTACCGACCAGAAGAGCCCCAGGCCGGACAGGATCGCACCACCAACACCCAGGATCGAGAAGGCGACCAGAAGGTCAATGAAGGTACCCAGGAACACGTCCGAATCCCGCGACAGCGCGACGATGTCGTTGCCTTTACGAAAGACTGAGGTGAGGTGAATGTCCGACAGCGGCAGATCGAGCGTCGGTGGGACTTCATAGGCCGGGTTGCGCGCCAGTTCTGCCGCAGTCTCGGTGGCGTTCAGCAGGGCTTCCAGATCAGCGCGCACCGTGGGCTCGGTGACACTCGTCGCCAGGAACTTGCCATCGCGCCAGACCGATATATCGCCGCCGATCTCGCCCGCCAGCTTGGCGAGGTCCGCATCGGTCGGCATGGTAGTGTCGCTCAACACATTGACGATATGCTGGCGCGCGGCGCCGTTCACCTCGGCCAATTGGCGCATGCTGCCCTGATAGACGACATAGAGCACGACCACAGCCATGAGGCCGGTGGCGACGACGATGTTCGCCAGGCCGTGCAGCAACAAGCGGGTTGAAATCTTCATGAGCTTCGTTTCCGTGCCATGTGCGGTGGCGAATGAGGCTATCCGGGGTTGTCCTAGCCGCAGATGACCTAGATCAAACTGGCTGCCGGGCGGAGAAAAGAAAAGCGGCCAATGGGCCGCCTTTCCGTCTGAATATGCTTAACGGGCCGTTACTTCTGGACCAATTCGATCTTGTACCCGTCCGGATCCTCGACGAAGGCAATGACCGAGCCGCCATGCGCCATCGGGCCAGCGGGGCGCGGAATTTTGACGCCTTCCTTGGCCAGCTTATCGCAGGTCCCGTAGATGTCCTCGACACCGACGGCGAGATGGCCGAACGCGGTGCCGATCTCATAAGGCTCCTTGCGGCCCCAGTTGTGCGTGAGCTCGATGACACTGTTATCATCTTCATCGCCATAGCCGACGAAGGCCAGCGTGAATTCGCCCGACGGGTAATCCTTGCGGCGCAGCAGCTTCATGCCAAGATGGCGCGTATAGAAATCGATCGACTTGTCGAGGTCCATGACGCGAATCATGGTGTGGAGCAGACGGTTCGACATGCTTTTCCCTATCCTTCTATATCTGGGTATCTAACGTGCGGCCGCTTCGACGGCACCGACGATGTCGTCGACCACGCGCGCAATCAGTGCCTTGTCTTCGCCCTCGGCCATTACGCGGATGAGCGGCTCGGTGCCGGACTTGCGGATCAGCAAGCGCCCGCTGCCATTGAGCGCCGCTTCGCCGGCGGCGATGGCATCCTTCACCTTGACTTGCTCCAGTGGCGGCGTCTGTCCCGGCTGGTAGCGGACGTTCTTCAATAGCTGCGGTAGCGGCGTGAACGGCCTGCCTGCCTCGCTCGCCGGCCGATCGGCGCGGATGAGGACCGCCAGGATCTGCAAGGCCGCGATAAGGCCATCACCTGTGGTCGCAAAATCGCTGAGGATGATATGGCCCGATTGCTCGCCGCCGATATTGATGTTGAGGCGCCGCATTGCCTCAACGACGTAGCGGTCACCGACTGCCGTGCGGTGCAGTTTCAGGCCGAGATTCTGCAGGTGCCGCTCCAGGCCCAGGTTCGACATGACCGTTGCGGCAATGCCGCCGCCGCCAAGCCTGCCGGCGCTCTGCCAACTCTCTGCGATCAGCGCCATCAACTGGTCACCATCGATGACCGTGCCTGTTTCATCGACCACGATCACTCGGTCCGCATCGCCGTCGAGGGCAATACCGAGATGGGCGCCGCTGGCTTTGACCTGGTCGCACAGGCGCTGCGTGTGCACGGCGCCGCAATTGTCGTTGATGTTGGTGCCGTTGGGTTCATTGGCGATCGCAACGACGTCAGCCCCGAGTTCCCACAGCACGGTCGGTGCCACCTTATAGGCCGCACCATTGGCGCAATCGACCACCACGCGCAGGCCTTCCAGGCTGAGGCCCTTCGGGAAGCTCGACTTCACAAACTCGATATAGCGGCCGGGCGCATCGTCGATACGCTTGGCGCGCCCGAGCTGTGCCGACGGTGCGAGGCCTTGGGCTGGCGCAAAACCGGTCCCCTGCAGCCCGCTTTCGATCTCGGCTTCGATATCGTCGGACAGCTTGAAGCCATCCGGCCCAAACAATTTGATGCCGTTGTCTTCATAAGGATTATGCGATGCAGAGATCATGACGCCGAGATCGGCCCGCATTGAGCGGGTCAGCATCGCCACGGCGGGGGTAGGCAGCGGCCCCAGCAGCATCACATCCATGCCCATGGAGAGAAAGCCCGAGGTCAAGGCGGTTTCCAGCATGTAGCCGGACAGCCGCGTGTCCTTACCGATGATGACCCGGTGCCGATGCGCGCCGCGCGTGAAATGCGACCCGGCCGCCAGCGCCAGGCGCAGGGCCGTCATGGCGGTGATCGGCTCGGCATTGGCCAAACCACGCACCCCATCGGTGCCGAACATTTTGCGGGTCATTTGTGATCCAATCGTAACATCGCGAGCGATTCCGGCATTTTACCCCCTCCACGCTTGAGCGCAAACGCGCGCGTTAAGCCCGCCGCAGGGCTTCGACCATGGCGCGCATCTGGAAAGTCTCCGCGACATCATGCACCCGGACGATCTGGACGCCCTGCGCCAACCCCCAGGCCGCGATCGCCACCGATCCGGCCAGGCGATCCTTGGGGGCCTCGCCGCGCGATAGCCGGCCGATAAAGCTCTTGCGCGAGACGCCCAGCGTGATCGGGCAGCCGAAGGTATGAAAGGCCGCCAGCTCGTTGAGGATCAGCAGATTATGCGGATCCTTCTTGCCAAAGCCGATGCCGGGATCGAGCGAGATCCGCCCGCGCTCGACGCCCAGGGCTTCCAGCCGTGTCAGGCGCGCCGCGAAATAGTCGAGAAGGTCCAGTGTTGCGTCGGCATAGACCGGGTTGGCCTGCATGGTCTGCGGGTCGCCCAGCATGTGCATCAGGATAATAGCGGCACCCGAGGCGGCCGCCACCTGTTCGCTTGCCGGATCGCCCGTCAGGGCCGTCACATCGTTGATGATGCGCGCGCCTGCTTCGACCGCCGCTGTCATCACCGCTGCGTGCCGCGTATCGACCGAAACGCAAAGGCCCCGCTCGGCAAGCGCCTTGATCACGGGCACCACGCGGCGGATTTCCTCGCTATCGCTGACGGGCGCCGAGCCTGGCCGGGTCGATTCACCGCCGATATCGAGAATGTCCGCACCAGCCTCGGCGAGCGACACGCCACGCGCGATCGCCGCGGCAGCATCGGCATAATCGCCACCATCCGAGAAGCTATCCGGTGTGACGTTAACGATACCCATCACCAACGCGCGCGACAGGTCGAAACCCGCCCAAGGTTTTGGCGCAGGGAGAAACGGGGCCAGCAAGTCAGCCGGCACGTCCTTGGTAAGGACGGGGCGCCTTTGGCCGGCACCATCTGCGGCGCGCTCAGCCAGTTCGGCGCTGCCAAAAGCAACCGGCCCGCCCGCCAGCGGCGATGCCATGCCGGTTGCAACAGCTCGCTTGGCCGCAGCCCCCTGCAGCAGGCCCGTCGGAATGAGATAACGCCCCACCATGGCAACTCCCCAGATACCAGAAGCCCCGCCGATCAGGCGGGGCTCCGGAACACCATCATGTCATGAACGCAATCCGGCCTCAGGCACCGGGTTGTGGCTTCGGCTCGAACCCTGGCCGAACGATCGTGCCGGTGGGGATCGAGGAACGCGGCTTGATCGTCGCCGCAGCACCGCCACCCTGGCCGGTGTCCTGCCGGATCTTCTCGCCGTTGATCAGGGCCCGCACTTCATCGCCGGTCAACGTCTCGAACTCGACCAGCGCCTTGGCGACCGTATGCAGGCCTTCAAGGTGGTGGGTCAGGATCTCGCGGGCCTTCTTCTCGCCCGTTTCGACGATGCGACGGACTTCCTGGTCGATCAACTTCGTTGTCTCGTCCGACATGCTCTTGCGCTGCTGGCCCATCGAATAGCCGAGGAACACTTCCTGCTCGCCATCCGAATAACGCAGTGGCCCAAGCTTCTCGCTCATGCCGAACTCGGTGACCATGCGACGCGCCATTTCGGTCGCCTGCAGGATGTCATTGGAGGCACCGGAATTGAGATGCTCCTCGCCATAGATCAGCTGCTCGGCGATGCGGCCGCCGAAGCAGATGGCGATACGGCTCGTCATCCAGGTCTTCGAGATGCTGTAGCGGTCCTTCTCCGGCAGCGACATGGTGAGGCCCAGCGCACGGCCGCGCGGGATGATCGTCACCTTGTGCAGTGGATCGGCTTCCGGGACTTCGAGGTTGATGATGGCGTGGCCCGCCTCGTGATAGGCCGTCGCCAGTTTCTCTTCCGGCGACATGACCATCGAGCGGCGCTCGCTACCCATCATGACGCGGTCCTTGGCCTGCTCGAAATCGGCCATGGTGACGACGCGCTTGCCAAAACGTGCCGCCATCAGCGCCGCCTCGTTGACGAGGTTGGCAAGATCGGCGCCCGAGAAACCGGGGGTGCCACGGGCGATCACGCGCGCATCGACGTCAGGGCCCAGCGGAACCTTGCGCATATGCACTTTGAGAATCTGCTCACGACCGCTGATATCCGGGTTCGGCACAGTGATCTGGCGGTCGAAACGGCCCGGGCGCAGCAGCGCCGGGTCGAGCACATCCGGTCGGTTGGTGGCGGCGATGATGATGACGCCTTCATTGGCGTCGAAGCCGTCCATCTCGACCAGCATCTGGTTGAGGGTCTGCTCGCGCTCGTCATTGCCGCCGCCGAGGCCCGCACCTCGATGACGACCGACCGCATCGATTTCGTCGATGAAGATGATGCAGGGCGCGTTCTTCTTGCCCTGTTCGAACATGTCGCGCACGCGGGACGCGCCGACGCCGACGAACATCTCGACGAAGTCCGAACCCGATATGGTGAAGAATGGCACATTGGCTTCGCCGGCGATGGCGCGGGCGAGCAGCGTCTTACCGGTACCCGGCGGGCCGACCAGCAAGCAGCCCTTGGGGATCTTGCCGCCGAGGCGCTGGAATTTCTGCGGGTCCTTCAGGAACTCGACGATTTCTTCCAGCTCGCCCTTGGCTTCCTCGATGCCAGCGACATCGTCGAAGGTGACGCGGCCGGTACGCTCGGTCAGGAGCTTGGCACGCGACTTGCCAAAACCCATGGCCTTGCCGCCCTGCCCCTGCATCTGACGCATGAAGAAGATCCAGATGCCGACGATGATGATCAGCGGCGCCCAGTTGATCAGGAGCGCCATCAGCGGGCTCATGCCGTCATCCTGGGGCGCTGCCTTGATCTCAACGCCCTTGGCGCTGAGGTTCTCGACCAGCTTGGGATCGTCCGGTGCATAGGTTGAGAAGGCCTGGCCATCGGTGGTGTGGCCGGAGATCTCCGGGCCGCGAATGGTCACATCGCTGACCGAGCCGTCGTTCACTTTGGCGAGGAACGAGGAATAGGCCATCTGGGTCTGGGCGGTCCGCGATGTCGCGTCGCCGAACATATGGAACAGGACGACCAGCAGCAGGCCGATCGCCACCCAGATCATCAGGTTCTTACCCCAATTCACAATCTTCATCCCTCATAAGGTCTTAAGGTCGGCTTGGGGACCGGAGTGGCTGCCTGAGATCAGGACGCTGCCCGCGGCTGGTAACCCGACACTTGTGTTCTAGTTAAATAGTGTGCTGCCACCCATACGCAACTGTAAAGCCGCTTGATGTTGCTGAATTATGGGGCAAAAAGCGGAAATGGGTGTCGCTTCCTCGCCCATATGGGTCGAAACCCAGATACGGCACCAGCATGAGACGACCTGTCGCATCCCGCACCGCTGGCAGCGCGGCCCTGGCCAATGGCGGAATATCCCTATTCCAGTGCTGGGAATGACCGCTTTGCCCAATTTCTGCCACGCCCGGTTCACCCAAGGCGCCGACCGTCATGTTTGGCGCCAGATCGACGGCAAATCGCCCATCCCACAAGCCGCTTGTCGTCAGTTTCTCTCTTACGCCGGCCGCCTCGCGGCAGATCAGGCCGCGCCCGCGCCAATGGCCGATCAGGGCGCCGCCCAGGCTGGTGACGCGCGGGGCCTCAAGCCAGCCGGCGGCCACCCGCGCAAGGGCGCCATGGGCGGGCTGGTAATCCGCCCCGGCAACCAGGCGAATCAACTGCCCCAGGGCGGGAATGCGCCATCGGTCAGGGACGGCCTTCCACGGATCGAGGTCGACACAAACATGGCCCGCCGCATGAATATCGACCGAGCGAATAAAGAGGTCGGCGATCGCCCGTTCGTCGGCCACGCGCTGTTCGCCCCAATGCCGGATGTCTGCCGTTTGCGGCAAAGCACCTTCACGGCCCTCGCGCCAGCGAATGCGCTCGAAGCGTGTCAGCCGGTTGCTGGGGTCCTCGATCCACGCTTGGCCCAGCACTGTCAGATGATGCCGCAGCAAAGCCCCCGGAACGGGCAATAGCGGCCGCAGCAATCGCACGCCGCTGCGGGTTGAAATCAGGCTCATGCCGGCGAGGCCCATTTGTGATGGCCCGCCCCTGGCCTGACGCATGGCGACGGTTTCGCGCTGATCATCGAGGCTGTGTGCCGTCGCCAGATGCAGCACGCCGGCGTCCCGGCACCACGCCGTCATCAGGTCATAGCGGGCCTGGCGCGCCGCGGCCTGCAAACCAGCGCCAGACTTTTCTCCCAGCCACCGCAGAATATGATGATCGATGCCGGCTGCGGTTGCCCAGAGGGCAACTTGTTGCGCCTCAGCAGCGGATTCCGCCCGCAGCCCGTGGTCGACTGTCAGTGCACGGACCTTGCCGCCCAACGCGCGCGTCCAGCGATGCATCAGCAACAGCAGCGCCAAGCTGTCGGCCCCGCCGGACACCGCGACGGCCACATGCGGGAAAGGCTCGAACGGCCCACAGGCCGCCATCAAGGCGGCAAAGGCCTCGTCACCCAGCGATGCTAGCGAGCTATCCCCAAGCGCTGGGCCTTCAGCTGCACTTGTAGCGCTGCTTGGCACGCGCGGCCCGGTCCTTGATCGCCTGCGAGGCATCCGGGAACTGCTTGTCGAGCTGGCGGAAGGCCGTGCAGGCGTCGTTATTGCGCCCGATCTGGCCCAGCGACATGCCGAGCTTCAGCAGGTTGTCCGAGGACTTCTGGCTCTTGGGATATTTCTGATACCCTTCCGCAAAGGCCACCGAGGCATTCTTGAAATCGCTGCGGACGTAATACGTCTCGCCCAGCCAGTATTGCGCATTGCCAGCCAGCGGATCCTTCGGGTGCTCCGAGACGAAGGCCTTCAAAGCCAGTTCGGCCTCGGCATAGGCGCCGCGCTGCACCAGACCGGTCGCATAATCATACTGTTCCTGCGGCGTGTCGCCGGGCAACACCACCGAACCGCCGGCGGCTGAGGCCGCCTGATCGGCGGCACCCGCTGGCGCCTGGGGCAGGTTCTGCATCTGGTCGTTGGACAGCGTGCCCATGACACCGGGCTGGGCCGGTTGCGGCGGTGCCCCCGGATCGGTCGCCGCGGCGCCCGTGCCGGTTGCGGCGGTGGCACCTGCATCCGCGACGGGGGCCGTCGCAGCCGCGCCACCGGCACCGCCCCGTTCGAGCTCACCCAGGCGGAACTCGGTATCCTTCTGCATACGGTCGAACTTGTCGGCAAGGTCATTGAGCTTCAGCTCCAGCTGCTCGATCTGGCCGGTTAGCTGGCTCATCTGCTGGTCATATTGCTGGAAGCGAACCTCGTTTTGCGCGGCGACAGTGCCGCCGCCGGCGACCGCGCCGCCGCCCTTGGGCATCTGATTCTCAAGATAAAGCATCTGCTGCTTCAGCTGCTGCACCTCGGCACGAAGATCGTCGATCTCGTCCGCCTTGGCGCCGCCGAGGGGCGCCAGCATCAGCAGGCCCGCCAGAACGCCGGCCTGGGCGGCCATCTTCATCCCATGTGCAAAAGTCACGCGGCTCATCCTTATCGCTCGTCTGCCGGAAGATCCCAGGCCTCGCCGTTTCAAGCCGCCAGGGTCACTACTGAACCGGGCGGAATTATGGCGCAGCCGGACCCCTCGCGGTCACAAAATTGCGAGCTGACAATGCCAAAGGGACTCGGTGAAAAGCAAGCCTGGGCAAGGTTTTGCTGACCGCCCACCCAGGCCACTTCCGGCACAAAGCCGCCTGAAATCAGGGATTCAACGCTGTCACGGCGCGGCGGTTCCGCTGCCAGCAATCATCGCTGGCCTCGGCACAGAGCGGCTGTTCCTTGCCGAAAGACGTGGTCTGCAGGCGGCTGGCATCGACGCCGAGGGCGATCAGATAGGCTTGTGCTGACTGCGCCCGCCGCTCGCCCAGTGCGAGATTGTATTCCCGAGTGCCCCGCTCGTCGGCATGGCCCTCGACCACGGCCGTGCGGGCCGGGTATTGCAGCAACCATTGCGCCTGGCGCTGGAGTGTCGTCTGCGCTTTCGGGGAGAGGTCATAGGCATCCGTTGCGAACTCAACCGTGTTGCCGACCTTCGTCTCCCATTCCTGCTCGGCTGTCAGTTGGCCATCGACAATCGGGCTGTTGGGATCGCCAATCCCCGTGGCCGGCTTGTCGACCTTGGCAGCCGTCTGCGTGTCGTTCGTCGTATCGCAGGCCTGCAGCATGAGTGCTGCAAACATCACCGCCGCCAGTTGCCGGCTGCGGTCTTTGGTAAGTTGCATCGAGTTGTCCCCTCTTGAGGTTGAAAGTTCCCAACCCGGACAAACTCGACGCCAAAGAGGGCGGGATTGCGGCGGAAATGGCGCGAAGACGGGGAATCTGCGCGCAAACAAAAACGCCGGCCCGGATTTCTCCAGGCCGGCGTTGATGACGCCAGTTATCTGCTGAAACCAGCGAGATTACTGGTTGATGGCGCTGACGCCACGACGGTTCTGCGACCAGCAGGACTCATCGCTCTCGGTGCAGAGCGGACGCTCCTTGCCGTAAGAGATGGTGCTCAAGCGGGCCTTGTCGACGCCGAGGGCGACCAGGTAGTTGGCGACCGAGTTCGCACGACGCTCGCCGAGGGCGAGGTTGTACTCACGCGTGCCGCGCTCGTCAGCATGACCTTCGACGGTCAGCGTACGCTGCGGGTACTGGGTCAGCCAAGCGGCCTGACGCTGCAGCTGGCTCTGAGCGTCCGAGCTCAGGCTGTAGCTGTCGAGGTCGAAATAGACGGTGTTACCGACATTCTGGTTGAAGTCCTCCGGCGAACCCGGGACTGCCGCACCGGCAACGCCGGAGCTGTCAGCCGTCGAGGCCGTGTTACCCGAACCGGCGCCGCCAGCGTCGTTCACCGGAACGTCCGACGAACAGGCTGCCAGGAGAGCGGCCGCAGCCAGGGCCGACAAGATCGAAAGACGCATTTTTAGTTTCCTCTTTTGTCCGTTCTTCGCCCGAGCAAATCCCCCGACCACCCCCCGATTGTGGATCGCCGATCTGCCCGCGCATTAAATTCCGCGCTGAATCAAGGTATTCCAGGGTCTAGTTGATCCTAGAATCGGGGCGGAACATAGATCATTATTGATTCCCAAGCAAGGGCGACCATGCCGGATCCGACCCGTCCAGTGGCGTTTTCATGACACGCTCATTGTTGCCGGTCAGATCGATAGAATGCAGTTCAGTTTTGCCCGACGGCTCCTGCTTGAAATAGACCAAAACGCGGCCATTGGGGGCCCAGCTCGGGCCTTCGATCAGCCAGCCCTGGGACAGCATCCGCTCCCCCGACCCGTCCGGCCGCATCACACCAATATAGAAGCTGCCCTGGTACTGGCGGGTGAAGGCGATGAGGTCGCCATTTGGCGACCAGACGGGGGTCCCGTAGCGGCCCGGACCTTTGCTGATACGTACTGGCTCTGATCCGTCAGACCACATCGCATAGATCTGCTGACTGCCGTCTCGGTCGCTTTCGAAGGCAATCTGGCTACCATCTGGGGAATAGCTCGGTGCCGTATCGATCCCGGCCGTCTCGGTCAGGCGCTTGACGCGGTGCGTGCGGATATCGATGACGTAGATGTCCGAGTTGCCGGATTCCGCCATGCTGAGAATGATGCGGTCCCCATCAGGCGAAAAGCGCGGCGCGAAGGTCATGCTGCGAAATTCGCGCAGCCACTCCTGTTCACCGGTGGCAATGTTGAAGAGGTAGACCCTTGGCTTGTCCCCGTAATAGGACATGTAGAGCAGATCCTGCCCTGACGGTGAAAAGCGCGGCGTGAGAACCAGGTCACTGCCGTCCGTTAGGTCGACAGCATTGGCGCCGTCCTGATCCATGATAGCGATCTTCTTGATGCGCTTGCTCTTCGGTCCAGATTCCGCGACGTAGGCAATGCGCGTATCGAAATAGCCACTTTCGCCAGTCAGCCGCTCGTAGATCTCGTCGGCAATCTTATGGGCGACACGTCGCATGTTGGTGGCATAGGCCCGGTACTCGAAACCGGCTATCTGGACCTCGGGATCCAACCCCCACAATCGGAACTGCAGGACGACAACGCCGTCCCCGAGCGCGTCCACATTGCCGGTGACCAGCGTCTTTGCGCCAATCTTCCGCCAGTTCGCCAGACGCGGCATCTCCTGCAATTCCTCGGGGTCTTGCGGGAAAACAGATCGATCCGGCTGCGTGAAAATCCCGCTGCCTGCCAGATCATTGCGGATGATGTTTGTGACATCCTCGGCTAGCGACTGTTCCCGCGATGACTCGCCGTGAAAGTCTGGGATAGCGATGGACTGCGTCTCAAGCCCATCCGCTTTGGCGAACAAGGGGAACGCCAAGACAAGTAGGAGCGCTACTGCAGCGCTCCTACCAGTTTGCCCGACCACTATGCGCCGCTCCCCCAGCAGCATCGCGATAGTTAGTCCTGCAGCAAGGGCGACCATGCCGGATCTGACCCGTCCAGTGGCGTTTTCATAACGCGCTCATTGAACCCGGTCAGATCGATAGAATGCAGTTGGGTTTTCCCCGACGGCTCCTGTTTGAAATAGGCCAGAACACGACCGTTGGGCGCCCAGGTCGGGCCTTCGATCAGCCAGCCTTGCGACAGCATCCGTTCACCCGATCCGTCCGGGCGCATCACACCAATATAGAAGCTGCCCTGGTACTGGCGGGTGAAGGCGATGAGATCACCGCGGGGCGACCAAACCGGGGTGCCATAACGCCCCGGCCCCTTGCTGATGCGGCGCGCCCCGCCGCCATCCGCACCCATGACATAGATCTGCTGGCTGCCGCCGCGATCGCTTTCAAAAGTGATCTGCTTTCCGTCCGGCGCATAGCTGGCACCGGTATCGATACCCGGCGTGTTGGTCAGGCGCTGCTGGCGACGCGTCCGGATATCCATCACATAAACATCCGTGTTGCCGTTCTGCGCCATGCTCATGATGACTTTGGAACCATCCGGCGAGAAGCGCGGCGCGAACGTCATGCCCGGGAAATCGCCCAGAACTTCCTGCTGGCCGCTGTCGATGTTGAACAGGTAAACGCGCGGCTTGTTGCCATAATAGGACATGTAGGTGATGTCCTGTGCCGCCGGCGAGAAGCGCGGCGTGAGCACCAGCGTGCCGCCATCGGTGAGGTTCTTATGGTTCTCGCCGTCCTGATCCATGATGGCAAGGCGCTTGATACGCTTCTGCTTGGGCCCAGTCTCCGAGATGTAGACGATGCGGGTATCGAAGTAACCCTCCTCGCCCGTGACCCGTTTATATACCTCGTCAGCAATTTTATGGGCCACACGGCGCCAGTTATTGTTGGCGGCATTATACTGGAAGCCAGTCATCTGCTGTTCGCCATAGACGTCCCAGAGGCGGAACTGCACGCTGACCTGGCCATTTGCCTGCGACGTCACATTCCCGGAAATGAGCGCCTGAGCATTAATCAGCTTCCAATCCTGGAAACGCGGCGTTCCTTGCTGAAGCGATGCGCTATCCTGGATGAAGGCCTTCTTGTCGATCGGCGCAAAAAGGCCCGAGCGCTCAAGGTCGGCCGAAATCACGGCGGCAAGATCGCGCGCCATTTGGCCGTCGTTTGCGGTACCACCGAAGAAATCCGGGATGGCGATCGGCATCGGCTCGGGCTTAGCGCCTGGCTTAATGATGATCGTCGGCTCGGCTGACGCTGCCAAGGGAACCGCGACCAGCGCCAAGCTAACCGCTGCGGCGCGGACAAAATACTTCAAACTCTGCATCATCGCTTATGCCTCTTGTCTTCGTATCTCTGCCAGCGCCTGCCCAAAATGACAGCGCCACTGTTGATCGCTAATTCTTAACTTCTACTCTAATTCACTACATTTGACATCTTACAAACGCGCGACGAGACCATTGGTTCATCACTGAACAGTTTAAGCACCATTGGCGTATTGCGGATCGCAACCGAATCGAATGGAGGGCGGCAGCGGCTTGCCAGACGGCGCCTTGATCTGCTTGGTGATGAAGAACGCCCGGCGGCAGGATTCTGCAACCATGCGATAGCGGGAATCACCCATCCTGTTCTGCTCCAGGAACTCCACAGTCAGCACATTCCCGGCACTGTCGAACGTCACCCGCAGAAAAGCCATGTACTGCGACGGGTCGGGGAGTGCCCCCACATCGACCCGCCAGTTGCGGCCGATTTGCTGGCTAATGCTCTCGGCATCCGTAGCACTCACGGCCACATCGCCTTCAAGCGCCGTGCGTTGGCCTTCCGTTTCCTCGGTCGGGGCAGCCGCCGCCTTTTGCGTCGGCTCTTCTGGCGGAGCATCCGCAGCTTGGTCCGGAGCAATTCCAGCGAGAACTTTGGCAAAGTCCTCGTCCTGCTGCTTCTGCTTCTTCTTGTTGGTATCGTCCGGCTTATTCTTATTCTGGTTCTTGGGTTTTTGGTCCGGCTTCTTTTCGACCTTCTTGTCCGGCTCGGTCTTGGTCTGGTCCGGAATGACGACCGCCTGTTCCTCGACCTGTGGCGGCGGAGGTGCCGCAGCAGGTTTTGGGTTTTCTTTGACAGGCGCGGGCTTCGCATCCTTCTTGGGCTGCTCGACCTTCTGCTTCTTGGGCTTGTCCGGCACCTTGTCGGAAACCTTGTCGACTCTCGGTGCCTTGGTGAGTTCCGAGATGATCGCGCCTTTGATGCCGTCCTGTTCGTAGATCAGATCGTCTTCAAACAGATGCGGCAGGCCGAACCACGCCACCAGGAAGAGGCCGACATGGAACAAGACCGAAGCAACGAAGCCCCGATTGAGTTCCGCATCGAATCCCAGCTTTTCCATCACGAAATTCATAGCGTCAGTTCGACTTCTTTGCCGGCTCACCACTGGCCTTGGTATCGGTCACGATACCGACCTTGTTGAAACCATTAGCCTGCAATTCCGCCAAAACTTGGGCAATGCCGTCCCAGTTCGCCGTCGCGTCGCCACGAACGTAAATGATCGTGTCCGGCTTGTTCATGGTGATGGCCTTGAGGCGCGGCCCCACCTCCTCGATGGAGATCTGCGTCTCTTGCAGGAACACGGCATTGTCGGAGCGGACGGTTACAACCAGTGGCTCGTCTGGGTTCGACATCGCCTCGGCGCTGGTCTTGGGGAGTTCGACCTCGACGCCGACGGTCAGCAGCGGTGCCGTCACCATGAAGATGATGAGCAGCACCAGCATGACGTCGACCATCGGCGTCACGTTGATATCGGCCATCGGCGAGAACTTGCGCCGCCGCGAATGCCCGCGCGACGGGTGGCCGCCGGCGCCGAGCTTGACGGCCATTAGTGCTTCTCCTCGAGCTGACGCGAGAGGATGGCACCGAACTCGCCGGCAAAAGCCTCCAGCCGGTTGCCGTAACGGTTGATGTCGCTCGAAAGCTTGTTATAGGCAAGGACCGCAGGAATGGCGGCAACGAGGCCAAGCGCCGTCGCAAAGAGTGCTTCGGCGATACCCGGGGCGACCACCGCCAGCGTCGTGTTCTTCGAACCGGCGATGGCGGCGAACGAATTCATGATGCCCCAGACCGTGCCGAAGAGGCCAATGAATGGGGCTGCCGAACCGACCGAGGCCAGATACCCCATGTAGCGCTCGATCTGATCCATCTCGCGGCCGAGCGTGATGTTCATGACGCGCTCGATGCGGTCCTGCAGGCTCTCGCGGAACTGCTCCGACGCCAGCAGCCCCTTCGCGGCCGACCGGCGCCATTCGCGCATGGCGGCGACGAAGATCGACGACATCGGGTCGGTCGGGCGGTTCGAGATGCGGTCGTAAAGCTCTTCCAGCGAGCCGCCGGACCAGAACGCTTCTTCGAACTGGCGGGCCTGTTCCCGCAGGCGGCGCAGGCGGATGATCTTGTCGAAAATGATCGCCCAGCTCCAGATCGAGGCGCCGAGCAGAAACAGCATCACGCCTTTGACGATCCAGTCGGCCTGCAGGAACAGGGTCCAGACAGACAGGTCATGACTTGCGGCGCTCGGCATGCCGACCGCGTTCTGGGCGGCGACATTGACCCCGTCAATGACATTGCCCGAAACCGGGGCAACGGGGGTGGCAGATGGTGCTGGCTGTTGCGGATCCATGGTTCTTCTTCACTTCTTCTTCAAGATGGGAGATGCGCGGAAAGCGCCGCGCGTAAAGGTGCCGGCAGGCGTGCGGGACGACCGTCGCGCCCGACGCAGGCAATGGTCACAACGACGCGGCAGAGCTCCTGCCCGCCGCGTCGGATAGATTGATCAAGCTCGATTGTGGCGGCACCAAGGCCGATGACGCTGGTGGCGACTTCCAGGGCGTCATCAAGCTTCGCTGGCCGCAGATACTCGGCATTGACGCGGCGCACAGCCAGCATCAGCCCGTCGCCCTGCATCATCGCGGTATGGTGAAAGCCGGCCTCGCGCAGCATCTCGGTCCGCGCCCGCTCGGCGAACTTCAGATAATTGGCATAGTAGACAATGCCGCCCGCATCCGTGTCCTCGTAATAAACGCGGATCGGAAAATGGTGTGCCGCGGCAGCGGTGTTGAGTGCGGTGAGAGTCATCGCTGGCTCCCCCTCTCCCTAACCCTCCCCCACGTGGGGGGGAGGGAATCAGAGCCAGGCTGAACGCGAACGGCACGGCGAACTCGACCGCACCCCCTCCCCCCTACGTGGGGGAGGGTCGGGGAGAGGGGGTGAGCGACGGGTGTAGGCATCACAGCTCATCCTCCCCGATCGCCGGTCCGAGGAGATCGGCCTGTGCGGCATGGCTGGAGGGCGTGAGGCCCAGATGCTTGTAGCCGTTCAGGGTCAGCATGCGACCGCGCGGTGTCCGCTGCAGCAGGCCTTGCTGGATGAGATAGGGTTCGATCGCATCTTCGATCGTATCGCGCTGTTCGGAAAGTGCCGCCGCCATCGTCTCGACGCCTACCGGACCGCCGTCATAATTCTCGGCGATGCAGGTGAGATAGCGCCGGTCCATCGCATCAAGGCCCAGTTGATCGACCTCGAGCCGTGTCAATGCCGCGTCGGCGTGGTGAGCCTCGACGCGGCTCACCTTGGCGACAATTGCAAAGTCGCGCACGCGGCGCAGCAGGCGGCCGGCAACGCGCGGTGTTCCGCGCGCACGGCGGGCGATTTCAGCGGCACCCGTATCGGCAAGATCGAGGCCCAGCACACGCGCGCCACGACGAACGATCAACTCCAATTCCGGATGGGTATAGAAATTGAGCCGCAGGGGAATGCCAAAACGCTCGCGCAAAGGCGTCGTGATCATGCCAAGGCGCGTGGTCGCACCGACCAGCGTAAACTTCGGCAAATCGATCCGCACCGAGCGCGCCGCCGGTCCTTCGCCGATGATGAGGTCAAGCTGGAAGTCCTCCATCGCCGGATAGAGGATCTCCTCGACCGCTGGCGACAGGCGATGAATCTCGTCGATGAACAGAACGTCGCGCGGTTGCAAATTGGTCAGGAGGGCCGCCAGATCCCCTGCCCTGGCGATCACCGGGCCGGAGGTTGCGCGAAAACCCACGCCGAGTTCGCGCGCCACGATCTGCGAAAGGGTCGTCTTGCCGAGGCCGGGCGGACCGTAGAACAACGCATGGTCCAGCGCCTCGCCGCGCGCCTTTGCCGCTTCGATGAAGATGGCAAGGTTTTCACGCAGCTTCTGCTGCCCGATGAACTCGCCCAGGGCCAGCGGCCGCAGACTTTGCTCGCTGTTGTCTTCCTCGGCGCGCTCCGGCGTGATCATGCGCGTTTCACCCGCATTTTGAATGGGTGAGCTCATTGCGCGAGTTCCTTGAGCCCATGCACGATCAGTTCATTGAGACCGACATTGGCGCCCTGCTTCTGCATCACCTTGGCGACGGCGCTGTAGGCCTCCGTGCGGCGATAGCCGAGATTGACCAGCGCCGAGACCGCGTCGTTCAGCGGCCCGTCAGCGGTTTCGACTGCAGCCGCGACTGCCACATCGCCACCCACCAGCGCAGCGCCGAGGCCAATGCCACCGGCCTTATCCTTCATTTCGGAAACGACACGCTGGGCGAGCTTTGGTCCGACACCATTGGCGCGTGCAACCGCCGCCTTGTCCTGTGCGGCGATGGCACGCGCCAGTTCATCCGGCGCCATTACAGAAAGAATACTCAGGGCGACTTTAGCACCCACGCCTTGAATGTTGAGCAGCGCCCGGAACCAGTCGCGCTCGACCGTTTCGGCAAAACCATAGAGCGAGATGGCATCCTCGCGCACATGGGTATCGATGAGGAGGCTTGCCGCCGTGCCGCGTGACCCAAGCCGCCCCAGCGTCTTGCTGCTGGCATGCACGATATAACCGACGCCATTGACGTCGATGATCGCGGCATCGCTGGCGACACTGTCCACGACACCTGTGAGCTTGCCGATCAACGGGCAACCTCACGAAAGTCCTTGGCACCCCATTTCCCCAGCGTCCCCATGTGATGGGCATGGCAGATGGCGACGGCCAAGGCATCGGCGGCATCAGAGCTCTTCTGGTCGCGCGCCGCCGGCAGCAGCACGCCCACCATCATCTTGACCTGTTCCTTGTCCGCGTGCCCCGCCCCTACCACCGACTTCTTCACGAGGTTGGTGGGATATTCGGCGACATGCAGCTTGTAGAGCGCCGGCACCAGCAGTGAGACGCCGCGCGCCAGGCCGAGTTTCAGCGTCGAGCTCGGGTTCTTGTTGACGAAAGTTTCTTCCACCGCCGCCTCGTCTGGTTGATGGCGGTCGATCACGTCGCGCAACCCGTCATGGATCTGAACGAGGCGCTGCGCCAAATCGAGCTTGGCATCCGAATTCACCACGCCGGCACCGACATAGGAGATACGCGAGCCGACGGCGTCGATGACGCCCCAGCCGGTATGCTGCAGACCGGGATCCAGTCCGAGAATTCGCATGCCGTTCCTTAAGCTCTATGCCGTCAGCTTGGCGAGCGTCTCTTCCGACACTTCGAAATTGGCGCTGACAGTCTGGACGTCGTCATTGTCTTCCAGCGTGTCGATCAGCTTGAACAGCGCCTCGGCCGTCTCGGCATCGACCGGCGCCGTGGTCACCGGGCGCCATTGCAGGCGGGCTTCCTTGGCTTCCTTGAACTTGGCTTCCAGGCCGTCGCGGACCGCCGCGAAATCCTCCGGCGCACAGGTGATCTCATGCGCCTCGGCGTCGGATTCCACGTTGTCGGCACCGGCCTCAAGCGCCACCTCGAACACGGCATCGGCACTCCCCGCCTTCGCCGGATAGCGGATGACGCCCTTGCGCTCGAACATGAAACTGACCGAATTCGTTTCGCCCAGGTTTCCGCCAGCCTTGGCAAAGGCGGTGCGCACTTCAGTGGCCGTTCGGTTGCGATTGTCGGTCAGGGCCTCGACAATGACCGCGACGCCACCCGGGCCATAGCCCTCGTAACGCACCTCGTCATAGGCCGTGTTGTCTTCGCCCCCGGCGCCGCGCTTGATCGCGCGCTCCATGGTGTCCTTGGGCATGTTGGCGTCGCGGGCGGCGATTACCGCTGCCCGGAGGCGCGGGTTGGTCGCCGGGTCCGGGTTGCCCATCTTTGCCGAGACCGTCAATTCGCGGATGATCTTGGTGAAGACCTTGGCGCGCTTCGCATCCTGCGCGCCCTTGCGATACATGATGTTCTTAAATTGGGAATGGCCAGCCATCGATCCGTTCCTGAACGCAAAACCTAGTGTGGACTATCGGCAAATCCTGACCACATGTTGGGATCGGCGCCATCCTTGAGGCGACGCTAGACCGCGAATATGGCAGGATTTTGACGCCTTTTAGCACAATTCCCGGGCCTGCCAAGCCCGGCGGAGCCCCGCCGGCCACCAGAACCGAGCGCACACCCCAATCTGCGGATTAGCGGAGATTTTTGGAGTCGGGCCGCAAAATTCATGACTCGTTTACGGAAACCTCCCTATAGCTTTTAACGATTGGCGCCGATTCGGGCCAAATGCGGACGAAATCGAGGGTTCACCATGTCCCGAACCATCCGGGAATCCGGAAGCGAGAGCCGGAGTGTCAATCTGGAGGCCGAGATCCGCCGCATGGCGGAAGTCGTCACCCAGGTGGCTCGTCAAATGGGTATCGAAGGCGTCAGCGGGGCCCTTAAAATGGCCGGCGATGGTGAACCCCGTGCCTGCGACCGAGTGCACGACATGGCCCGGCAGTTCATGGCCCGGGCGGAGCAGATGCAGGATGAAGTCGACCGCTTCATGGCAGTAGCCGGCGGCAAGCGGGCCTGATCAGGCCTTCTCGCGGGTTCCGGCGGCTGAAACAGCCACAGTTCCTTCTTTCACGACATTTTTGACCCGGGCAGCGGGTCATACCCCGTGGGCTATTTCGCAGCGGCCAGGGCTGACGCCCATTTCGGCAGAGCCGGCTCAAGCTTGCCGCCGACACGCACCGGCGCAATACGACGCGCAAGGCCGGTGGCATCGTCGGTTTCAACCAGAACACCACACATTGTCCCGGCGCCATTCGCGGGGCTGAGCCGCTCGGTCGGCAGCTTGCGGGTGAAACGCAGCACCGGATTGGCCTTTTCCATGCCAATCACGGAATCATAGTCGCCGCACATGCCGGCATCGGATTGGTAGGCTGTGCCCTTCTCCAAGACCATGTGATCAGCCGTGGGGACGTGGGTATGGGTTCCCACCACGAAGCTGACCCGTCCGTCGAGGAAGTGGCCGAAGGCCATCTTCTCGCTGGTGGCCTCGCCATGGAAATCGAACAGGATCGCATCCGCATTGCCGCCCAGACGATAGGTCTTGAGCAGCGCCTCGGCAGCCGCAAAGGGATCGTCGAGCGGATCCATGAAAAGGCGGCCCATCAGATTGGCGACGACAACCTTCTTGCCGCGGGCGGTTTGGAACACCCCGGCGCCCTTGCCCGGCGTGCCTTGCGGGAAGTTCAGCGGCCGCAGCAAACGCGGCTCGCTGCCGATGAAAGCCACCGTCTCCTTCTGGTCCCAAACATGATTGCCCGTCGTCGCGCAATCCACGCCGGCGGCGAAGAGTTCGTTCAGAAGCTTCTGGGTGATACCGAAACCGCCGGCGGCGTTTTCCACATTGGCGACGACAAAATCGACAGCCAGATCACGGCGCAGCTTGGGCAGGTTGTCAACGACGACATCGCGGCCAGCGCGGCCAACCAGATCACCTAAAAACAACAAATTCATTCAGTTAGAATCCGATCTTGTCTGAAAACTTGAACACGGCGTGCTCTGTCACAATGAAGTCGAGGGGCTGGTCGAAGGTGCCGCGCGGCACCTGCGGTACCTCCTGGGCGCCATAGGCCACACCGACCGCCACAGCATGCGCCTCGGCTCGCAGCTTGGCCAGCGTGCGATCATAAAAGCCGCCGCCATAGCCCAGTCGATAGCCCTCCGGATCGAAGGCGAGCAGCGGCACCAAAAGGATGGTCGGCACCACTTCCGGCGCCTCGGGCGGCGGGGTCATGACTCGGAAACTGCCCTGCACAAGGTCGACTGCCGGATCCCACGACCGGAAAACCAGCGGCTGGTGCTTGCCGATGACGACCGGCAGACCGATCCGGTGGCCTTCACGATGGTAGTGCCGCAGCGCCGGCCGCACGTCGATCTCGCCCGGCAACGGCCAGTAACCGGAGATGGCGATCCCGGGTGGCATGGCCAAAGCTTCGATCAGATGGCGCTCCAGCCCCTCACCCGCATCTGGGTCGGCACGCCACGCCTGTTCCCTGACCGCAAAGGCCTCTTTGCGCAATTGTGTTTTAAAATCAGCGAGTTCTGCGGAATCCATGGAGCCTTACTTTGATCGACCAAATAGCAAACAGCCGCACCTTTGATCGGGTTTATCGATCAGAGATGCGGCTGTGATGAGGTGGGCGGTGCCACCTGGGCCGTTCGCACGTATGAATCCTCCGTGGCCTGCCTAAGCAGGTGGGCGCCATATGCCAGGACCAAGGGTCCAGGTAGGGACAGCTCCCTAGAGGTTAGAATTGGCCTCAGGGATTACCCGGCTATCGCACCCCGTAGCGGTCCGCCCAAGGAGGTACTTAGGCTGCTTCCAGCCTGGCCGCAATAGCCTCGATCTTCACGGCGAGGCGTTCGATGGTATCGGCAAGGGCAATCTCGCGCCTTTGCACCAGGTCTTCCTGCTGGCCTTTCAGCTGTGCGATCTGCCGGTTTTTCTGGTCAAGCTCGTCGGCCAAGAGGATGCCGGTCAGCGCAAACAGGAGGTTTTCAGCGACCGGCCCGGCATTCTTGGCGAGGCCCTCCATGCGGCGGCGCAGTTCGCCGGCCAGTTCCTGGACCCGCCCCTCCTCGCCTTCACCGCAGGCGATGTCATAGTTGCGGCCATTCAACGCAATGGTGACGGTCGGCATGGTGTTCAGGCCCCCTCGGTCACGGTATGCATGCGTCCGATCACATCATCGAGCCGGTCCGAGACCAAACGGGCCTCAGTCTGCAGCAGCGTATAGGTCTGCCGCAGCACAGCCAATTCGGTCTGCAAGAGGTCGCGATCCTGGTACCCGCGGGAGGAGCTATCCTCGACCGCCGAATCCAGTCGCGCCATCGCCGCGTCGAGGCGGCTCAATGCCATATCCAGCTTGGACATCCTTGGTCGGTTCCTGCCCCCGGTTGCGACGGTCCGATTCTGTTTCCGGCCTCGCGGGGCCGGTTTCAAACATATTGTTCTTCTCGTTTACTCGACCTCTTCAAGCGACGTCAACCGAAGCCGCCTTCCAAACTGTCACAGAGCTGCAAGAACTTGGAACTTTGCGCCAAATTCAGCGGGAATCCGGTGTTGACCTAGCGGCCCCAGGCGGGCATGTTCCGCCCCGATCCGGTGGCCGGATCGGTCGGCCGCCATGTGAGGATTCCCCGGTATCTACCGGTCATCCAAGGAATGATGATGGACGCCAACTCGGCCGCCGCCGCCAAGAGCACGATCCCCCACAAAGACCTCGCCAACGCCATCCGCGCTTTATCGATGGATGCCGTCGAGGCTGCCAATTCCGGCCATCCGGGTATGCCGATGGGCATGGCCGATGTGGCGACGGTCCTCTTTCAGCGCCATCTGAAGTTCAACGCCGCCAATCCCTGCTGGCCGGATCGCGACCGGTTCATCCTCTCCGCCGGTCACGGTTCGATGCTGATGTATTCGCTGCTGCACCTCACCGGTGTGCCGGGTGTCACGCTCGACGAGTTGAAGCGCTTCCGCCAATGGGGCAGCAAGACGCCGGGCCATCCGGAATTCGGTCATACGCCAGGCGTCGAAACGACCACGGGTCCGCTCGGCCAGGGCATCGCCAATTCGGTCGGCTTCGCCCTTGCCGAGCGCATGCTGAACGCCCGCTTTGGCGACGATCTGGTCGACCACTACACTTATGTCATCGCCGGTGACGGCTGCCTCATGGAAGGCATCAGCCACGAGGCGATCTCGCTCGCCGGCCATCTGAAGCTCAACAAGCTCATCGTTCTCTTCGACGATAACGGCATCTCGATCGATGGTTCGGTCTCCCTCTCCTGCTCCGACGACCAGTTGAAGCGTTTCGAGGCGAGTGGTTGGTCGACCGCGCGGGTCGACGGCCATGACCCGGAGGCCGTCTCGGCCGCCATCGCCGCCGCCAAGAAATCCTCAAAACCCAGCCTCATCGCCTGCAAGACGGTGATCGGCTTCGGCGCGCCGAAGAAGGCCGGCACCTCGGCAACCCATGGCTCGCCGCTCGGCAAGGAAGAAGTGGCCGGCGCCCGCGAGAAGCTCGGCTGGTCCCATGCGCCGTTCGAAATTCCCGCTGATATCAAATCCGCCTGGGCCGGGATCGGCAGCCGTGGCGCTGCCGACATGAATGCCTGGAGCAAGCGCCTCGACGCCAACAGCCAGAAGGCCGAGTTCGAGCGCGTGATGAAGGGCGACCTGCCGGCGAACTTCGCCGAGGTCCTCGGCGATCTCAAATCCAGCATCGCCAAGGATGCGCCCAAGCTAGCCACCCGTCAGTCGTCGCAACTGGTCCTCGACACCCTGGTTCCGGCCATTCCCGAACTGATCGGCGGCTCGGCGGACCTCACCGGTTCGAACAACACCAAGGCCAAGGCGACGAAGCCGGTCACGGCCGAGAATTACGGCGGCAACTATATCTATTACGGCATCCGCGAGCACGGCATGGCCGCGGCGATGAATGGCATGGCCCTGCATGGCGGCGTCATTCCCTTCGGCGGCACGTTCCTGGTCTTCACCGATTATTGCCGTCCGGCCATTCGCCTCTCCGCGCTGATGAACCAGCGCGTCATATATGTCATGACGCATGACTCGATCGGTCTCGGCGAAGACGGTCCGACCCACCAGCCGGTCGAGCAGCTGGCGGCCTTGCGCGCGATCCCCAACCTCCTCGTCTTCCGTCCGTGCGACACGATGGAAACGGCCGAGTGCTGGGCGCTGGCGCTGACCACCAAGGACCGGCCGTCGGTTCTGGCCCTCACCCGCCAGGCCCTGCCGCATCTGCGCGCCGACGCCGCCAATGCCAACCATTGCGCACGCGGCGCCTATGTCATCCGCCCGACGCAGAAGGAGCGCAAGGTGACATTGATGGCGACCGGTTCCGAAGTCGCCATCGCGGTCGAGGCGCAGAAGATCCTGGAAGAAAAAGGCATCGGCACCGCCGTCGTCTCGATGCCGAGCTGGGAACTCTTCGAGCAGCAATCGGCTGCCTATAAGAAGGAAGTGCTGGGCACGGGCCTCAAGGTCGCAGTCGAGGCGGCCATCGGCTTCGGCTGGGAGCGCTATATCGGCACGGACGGCATCTTCATCGGCATGAAGGGCTTCGGCGCCTCCGCTCCGATCAACGATCTCTATACCAATTTCGGCATCACGCCGGCGGCCATCGTCGACGCCGTGACCGCGAAACTTTAAGCTTGGACCGACTGTTTCATTCGTCATGCCCGGGCCTGACCCGGGCATCCACTCTATCAACTGCAAGAGTGGATTGCCGGGTCAAGCCCGGCAATGACGCTGTAGTTAGGGCATTCGCTCAATATCGAGAAAGGTAAGAACATGGCAATCCGGGTTGCGATCAATGGCTTCGGCCGCATCGGCCGTCTCGTGCTCCGTGCGATGATGGAATCGGGCCGCAAGGACCTCGAGATCGTCGCGATCAACGATCTCGGCCCCGTCGAGACCAACGCACACCTCTTCCGCCGCGATTCCGTGCACGGCGCGTTTGCGGGCGAGGTGAAGACCAAGGCCGGCGCCATGGATGTGGGCCGCGGCTGGATCACAGTGACGGCCGAGCGCGATCCGGCCAAGCTGCCGTGGAAGGACCTCAAGATCGACGTCGTTGCCGAATGCACCGGCCTGTTCACCGACCGTGAAAAGGCGATGCAGCACATTGCGGCGGGCGCCAAGCGCGTCGTTATTTCGGCCCCGGGCACCAATTCGGACCTTACCGTCGTCTATGGCGTCAACGACAAGAAGCTCAAAAAAGCGCACAAGATCATCTCGAACGCCTCCTGCACCACGAACTGCCTGGTGCCGGTCGTTGCCGTCCTCAACAAGGCGATCGGCATCGAGCATGGCTACATGACGACGATCCATTCCTATACCGGCGACCAGCCGACGCTCGATACCATGCACAAGGACCTCTACCGCGCGCGCGCCGCGGCCCTCAGCATGATCCCGACCACGACCGGTGCCGCCAAGGCCGTCGGCCTGGTGCTGCCGGAAATGGCCGGCAAGCTCGACGGGTCGTCGATCCGCGTGCCGACGCCCAATGTCTCGGTCGTCGACTTCAAGTTCGTGGCGTCGAAACCCACGACCAAGGAAAAAGTCAACGCCGCGATCATCAAGGCTGCCGCCAGCGGTCCGCTGAAGGGCATTCTTGGCACCAACGACCAGCCGCTGGTGTCGATCGACTTCAATCACAACCAGAACAGCTCGACCTTTGATCTGTCGCAGACCCAGGTCATCGAAGGCACCTTGGTGCGCGTGCTGAGCTGGTACGACAATGAATGGGGTTTCTCCAACCGGATGTGCGATACGCTCGTTGCGGTCGGTAAGCTCGGTTAAGAGCGCCGGCACGGTCCTCCAAGAGCCCTCGCGTCCCTGACGCGGGGGCTTTTCTTTTACCACCCCTATCGAATGGCGCGGCCCCACGCTATCATTGCCGCTTCGTCATAAGGGGGAGGTTGTCATGCCGATGGAACTGCCGACGGAACTTTCACTCCTGGTCTGGAGCGTCATCCTCTGCCTGGTGCAAATGGTCGTTTCCGCAGTCACGCTGCAAACCCAGGTCGGTCTGCCGACACTGGCCGGTAACCGTGAGGGCATGCCGACGGCCTTGGGCCTCGCCGGTCGAGCCCAGCGGGCGCATCGCAACATGCTGGAAAACCTGCCGCTTTTCGCCGCATTGGTCCTGATCGTTCAGGTAACGGGTCACAGCGCGCCGATGACTGTTCTCGGCGCGCAACTCTTCTTCTGGGCGCGGCTGGCCTATGCCGTCATTTACCTCGTCGGTATTCCATGGCTGCGGACGGCCAGCTGGGCCGTATCGATGGTTGGCATCGTATTGCTGATTGTCGAGCTGATCTGACTTTTCCGCCGGCGCGGCCTTGGCCGTGGCCAAGTCATTGCGGCCCCGATCGCGATCCGGCCACACTCTACAGTTCGCCCGCGGCCACAGCTTCGCCGCCGTCTATCCTTGCATGCCGTAAACGACGGTCTCCGGGCCTTGGCAGCACCCAGCGCGCAGCGCTAGATTGCGGCACTGTTAAACGACCGAATGACTGGATGGATAGCGCGATGGATGGAATGCCGTTTCAGGCCGGGTTGATGCAAGCCTCGCCGGCCGATGCCGCCGACCAGGTGACCCTGGCCAATTGGCGCAATGCCCCATTCAACCGCTGGTCCTTCTCGCATGTGTCCGAGATCGTCCCCAGCGCCATCATCGCCCATGATCCTGCAAGCATGGTTCCGCTGATTGCGGCGCCGACCGATCTCAGCGCCGTGGGCTATCGCACCAGCGACGGCCAGAACGGGATCGTTGCGGGCATGCTGGCCGACACCTTCACCGATGGTTTCCTGGTGCTGCGCCAGGGCCGTATCCTGACCGAGCATTACGCGGCAGCGCTCGCCGCCAACCGGCCACATATCGTCTTTTCGGTCAGCAAATCGATCACGGGTGCGCTTGCCGGCCTGCTGGTGGAGAGCGGCCAGCTCGATCCGGACGCCCCCGTCACGCAGTACCTGCCTGAGGCGAAGAACTCGGCCTATGGCGATGCAACCGTGCGCCATGTGCTCGACATGACCGTGGCGATCGACTTCACCGAGAATTACCTCGACCCCGAAGGCGACTTCATGCGCTATCGCAAGGCGAGTGGCTGGAACCCGGTCGACAATCCGGAAACAGCCGGCGATCTGCGCAGCTTTCTTGCCAGCATCCGCCGGGCGACAGGTGATCACGGCCACGCCTTTCACTATGTGTCGCCCAATTCGGACTTCTTGGGTTGGCTGCTGGAACGCGCCTCGGGCCGCAAGCTCGCCGATATCCTCAGCGAGGGTATCTGGCAGCATATCGGTGCCGAAATGCCGGCCTATGTGACCGTCGATCGCTTAGGCGCCGCGCGCACGGCCGGTGGCATGAGTGCAACCCTGCGCGACCTCGCCCGCTTTGGCGAGATGATGCGCAATCACGGCACCGCTGGCGGCAAGACCGTCGTCCCCCGTGCATGGGTCGACGATATCGTGAAGAATGGCGATGCGGGCGCCTGGGCACGCGGCGACATGGCCAATTTCATTCCCGGCGGCAAGTATCGCAGCAAATGGTATGTCGTCGATGACGCGCGCGAGGCATTCTGTGCCGTCGGCATTCATGGCCAGTGGATCTATATCGACCGCAAGGCCGAGATGGTGGCTGTAAAAGTCTCCTCGCAGCCCCTGCCGGTCGATGAAGCAATGGACCGACACATCCTTGCCGCCTTGCGCGCCATCGCGGCCCAGATCGGCTAGTCGGTCAGCAGCACGCCGGCATGCTGCGGCCAGGTCAACCAGACTGGACGACCGACCGTCTCCTGGTCATCCAGCCGGCGATCGGCCTTCTGGTGGGCGACGGCGACCGGCGCCGACAGGCCCTCGATCGTGACATGGTAATGGCTGCGGTCGCCGAAATAGGCCTCCGCCGCGACTTTCCCGGACACGGCATTTCCGCCAACGGCCGGTGCCGCCCAGTTGAGCCGCATCTTTTCCGGCCGCACTGCCACAGTCACTTGCGACCCGATCGCCGGCACTTGGCCGCTCACGGCAACCGAAAGCGCCCCGGCGGCGCCGGCATCAACATCGACATTGCCATTGGCCACTGCCTTCACCTTGCCGGTAAAGAAATTCATCGAGCCGATGAAGGCCGCGACCTCACGGCAATTCGGTGCTTCATAGAGCCGGTTGGCGGTATCGATCTGTAACGCCCTGCCGCCCGACATCACCGCAATGCGGTCTGACAGGGCCAGCGCCTCCTCCTGGTCGTGAGTCACGAAGACGAAGGTAACGCCGACGCTGCGCTGGATCTGGCGCAATTCGATCTGCATCTCTTCCCGCAGCTTCTTATCAAGAGCCCCCAGCGGTTCATCGAGCAGCAGCACCTTGGGCTTGCACACCAGCGCACGGGCAAGCGCCACGCGCTGGCGCTGGCCACCGGACAGTTGGTGGCTGGCACGGCTGCCATAGCCCGGCATCTTGATGAGTTCCAGCGCCTCTTCGACGATGCGCGCCAGGTCCGGCTTCGTGAGGCCCTTCTTGCGCAGCCCATAGGCGATGTTCTGGCCGACATTGAGATGCGGGAAGATGGCGTAGTTCTGGAACACCATGTTGGTCGGCCGCGCATAAGGCGGTACCGCCGAAACATCCTGGCCGTCGATGACGATGGCGCCTGCCGTCGGCACCTCGAAGCCTGCCAGCATCCGCAACAGCGTGGTCTTGCCGCAACCCGACGGTCCCAGCAGCGAGAAGAACTCGCCACGCTTTATCTCGAAGCTCACGTCGTCGACGGCGCGAACCGGCCCAAAATGCCGCGAGACATTGTTAAGCGAGATAATGGTGTCGGCACCGGTCATGATCTCATAATCCACTTGGCTTGGCCGTAGGAACGCCGCGACGGCGCACGACTTCAGAAACGATGACGATAATGGTCGAGACGAACAGGATGGTGCTGCCCAAGGCCAGCGTCATCGGCAGCCGCTGCGGGAAACGCAGCTGGCTGTAGAGGAAGATAGGCAGCGTTTGATCGAGGCCCGACAGGAAGAAGGCGATCACATACTCGTCGAGCGAAATGGTGAAGGACATGAGCAGGCTGGAAACGACGCCCGGCAGCGCCAGCGGGAATGTCACCCGCCAGAAGGTCATCCAGCTGCTTTCGCCAAGATCGGCCGAGGCCTCCTCGAGGCTCTTATCAAAGCCTTCCAGACGCGCCATCAGCACCATCATCGAAAACGGTACGCAGATCAGGACATGCCCCGCCCCCACCGTCCACAGGGTGAGCGGAATATCGAAGACCTGACGCAAGATCACGAGCAGCGCCACCGCCAGGATGATGCTGGGTACCACCATCGGCAACATGATGCCGCTCATGATCGGGCCACGGCCTGGCAGCTTGTAATGAGTGACACCCATCGCCGCCAGCAGGCCGAAGGCGGTGCTGACGATCGACACACCGACCGCAACGCCCAGGCTGTTCTTCAACGCCTTGATCAGCGATGGGTCATGCGCCATCTGCTGATAGGCCTTCAGCGTGAAGCCCTTCAACGGGAAGATCGCGTAGAGCCCGTCATTGAACGAAAACAGCGGCAGCAGCAGCACGGGCCCGTAAAGGAAGACGAGGAACGCCAGCGCATAGAGCAAGAGCAGATTGGTCTTCTTGCGCATGGCTCAGATCGCCTCGCGTGCGCGAATCTTGCGGTAGCCGACCGCCCACAGGAACAGGCAGACGACGGCGCTGACCATGGCCATCATCACGATCGACACGGCCGAACCCAGCGGCGCATCGTTCTGGCGGCCAAAGAGAATTTGAATGCTGTTGCCGATCATGCTGCCGCCAGACCCGCCGACCAGCGCCGGCGTCACGTAATCGCCCACAGTCGGGATGAACACCATCAGCGCCGTGGCGATCGTGCCCGGCGCCGACAGCGGCAAGGTGATGTGCCAGAAGCGCTCCCAGGGCCTGTCGCCAAGATCGGTCGCTGCTTCCAGCAACGACCGATCGATCTTCTCCAGGCTCACATAAATCGGCAGAATGGCAAAGGCGACCCAGGCATGGGCCAGGGTGAGCATCACCGCAGTCGGGCTGTAGAGCAGGAATTCCAGCGGCTTGTCGATGAGCCCCAGCTTGATGAGGCCGGAATTGATGATGCCGTTGAAACCCAGCATGATCTTCCAGGCAAAGACCCGCAGCAGATAGCTGGTCCAGATTGGCACGGTGATGAGGATCAGCCACAAGACCTTATGTCGCTTCACACGGAAAGCCATGAAATAGGCCATCGGGTAGGCCAGCAGCAGGACGAAGGCCGTGACGCAGAGCGACATCAAAATCGATTTGACCAACAGGATAAGATAGACCGGATTGGCGAGCGGAAACGGGATCCCCATCCAATAGGTCGTCTTCTCGCCCGGCCCGAAAATCTGCAGGTAGTTGCGCAAGGTGAAGGTCGTATCGATCTCGAACACATTCTGTGTCCAGAAACTCCTTACGACCATTGCGACAAGGGGCGTCACCAGCATCGCCAGCATGACGACCAAGGTCGGCATCATCAGCGCATAGCCGCTCAGCCACGGATAACGCTGCAGAATCGTGCCTTTACGGCGCGTCGTGCCAGCCGTGATGCTGCTTCCGACAGCATCACTCATTTCGTGTAAATCCCGATCACGCCACCATCCCTGTGACACAGTCATTAGACGCCATGTCTTGAGGCCAAGTTTCAAATGCCGATGACCGCACTGTCAAGCGGATGGCAATTCATGCATGCGCGAACTCTCCTCATGCATCGCAGCATCAGCACGTTGTGAGCGCAGGCACGCCGCAAACGGCGTTGACAGCCGTATACAGCCAGTCGTCAAATTCGCCCCGTACCATTCAACAGGGACCATCCGGCAATCTCATAACAAACAATATCGATAGGGGGCTTTCAGGAATGAACCGCGTGAAATTCATCGATCGCATGTCGCAGGGCCGCGTCTCCCGCCGCGACGTGATGCGTTCCGCCGCAGCCTTTGGCATCGGCATGATGCTGATGCCGAACCGCGCCCGCGCTGCCGATCCGCTCGTCGTCATGGAATGGAGCGGCTACGACATACCGGAACTGTTCGGCTCCTATGTCACGAAGTACGGCGCCCCGCCAGCCTTCTCGATCTTCGCCAATGAGGATGAAGCGCTGCAAAAAGTGCGCGGCGGCTTCAACGCCGATGCCGTGCATCCCTGCACCTATTCGCTGCTGCCCTTCGTCGAAGCCAAGATCGCCAAGCCGATCGACACGGCACGCCTTAGCAACTGGAACGATATCTTCGATCCTTTGAAGACCGGCGGCGTCATGGTCAATGGCGAAGTCTATATGGCCCCCGCCGATTGGGGCATTTCCAGCATCGCTTATCGCACTGATCTCGTGGAACCGGATTTCGCCCAGAATGAGTCCTGGTCCATCTTCACCGACGAACGCTATGAAGGAAAGGTGTCGATGTCCGACACTGAAGGGGCCCTCGAGATTGCCGGCCTGCTCCTTGGCTATTCGCGCAAGAAGATCTTCGAAATGACCGACGAGGAATTGGCGGCGACAAGGCCGCTGGCTGAGAAGATGGTCAAGAACAGTCGCTTCCTGTGGACCGACCAGACAGAAATCAACCAGGCGCTGGCATCGGGTGAGATCGTCGCCGCTTATGCCTGGAACGAAGCGGTGAAAAGCCTGAGCGAGCAGGGCATCCCGATGGCCTTCGCCAAGCCGAAGGAAGGCCGCTTTACCTGGCTCTGCGGCCTCACCTTGCTCAACACCGGCAAGGCGGATGAAGCCGCAGCATATGACTTCCTCGACGCCTGGCTGTCGCCCGAGACGGGCAAATACCTCATCAACGAATATGGCTACGGCCATGCCAACCGGAAGGCGTTCGAGATTGCCGACCCGGCCAAAGTGGCGGCCCTCGGCATCACCGATCCGGTCGCCTATCTCGCCGATGGCATCCTATTCGAGCCAGTCGAGACGGTGCGAAACCAGAAATACATCAAGTTGTGGGAAGAGATTAAGGCGCTGAAGCAGTAAGCGCTCACTCGACCGTCTTGAAGATCGCCCGGAACTGCGGATCGAAGGTCCGGGCGATCGGTTCCATGGCAGCGCCCTCGGCAACGGCCCACAGGTCTGCCGTGCCGAGGGCGAGCCTTGGGCGCTTGCGCAGCGGCCGCGCCGAGACCGAGGGCAGCAGCGGCTCGATATGCCGCGCGATTTCCGCCAGCAGCTTTTTTGGCACCTGCCCGCCCAGAACAACCGTCTGCGGATCAAAGAGGGCTTCGACGATCTGCACGGCTTGGCGCAAATGCCGCCCGGCCTGCTCCGCCCAGGCCCAAAGCCGCTTATCGCCCTTTTCCGTCAGCGCATGCATTTCGTCAAAGAGATCGGGGCTTGCCGGATCCAGTCCGGCCGCCCGGCACAGCGACAGGATCGATACGAACTCTTCCAGCGATCGCTGCGGTCCGTGCGGCCCGAGAGGCATGGCCGGCAGCTGGCCGATTTCACCCGCATTGCCACCCATGCCGGCATAAATCTCGCCTTGGATGACGATGCCGGCGCCCAGACCGTAGCCTAGGAAAAGATAGACGAAATTGTCGAGGCTGCGGGCAACGCCATACATCTTCTCGGCAATCGCCGCAGCGCTGGCATCGTTCTGCAGGCGCGCCTCCAACCCGGTGGCGTCGGTGAGGCAATCCATCAAGGGAAAACTGTGCCATTCCCGCATGACCCAGGGGTCGAGCAGCGGATCATCGGGCGCCACGTCGTCATTGAGCCCGAACGGCCCCGGCATCGCGATGCCAAGGCCCAGCAATGGCGCCCCTTTTGCGCGTCCCACCGTTTCTTTTAGGTCCCGGCGAATGTCGGCAATTACCTGCAGCACGATATCCAATCCCCGTTTCGGCCCACCAGCCGGCAGGCGGCAATGGCGGCGGCTCAGCGTCGTGCCGGCAAGGTCGACACCCACACCCAGCACCCGATGCCGGTCGATCTCGATGCCGATCGACCAGGCACCGCCGGGTTCGATGCGATAGGGTGTTGCCGGCTGGCCGCGGGCGCCGCGCAAGGGCTCGTCAGCCGCTACCAGCCCGTCATGGACGAACTGGTCGATGATGTTGCTGACCGTCTGCGGCGTCAGCTGCGTGGCGCGCGCGATTTCGGCCCGCGACAGGGCGCCATTGAGCCGCAACGCGTCGAACACGACCCGTCGGTTATGGGCACTGGCACCCCCCAGATTGGTGCCCGCCGTGGCGAGGATGGCGCGCTTCATTTGCACCGCCGGGAACTCCATTGACAGGGTCGAAATTTTGCTCGAAACTTATTAAGTCAACTAAATTGATTTATTATCACCAGTGACGGTCCGGCGTGCAAGTGAACAAACAGCACGGTGCGTTGGATGGCGGAAGGTCAGCTTCGGCTTTCGGCACGTCACCCTCGGGAGCGTGGAACGTTGCTGCCATCAGGGCAGGTATCTTAGGGAGGTTTTGATGTTCACCACTTATCGCTCACGCCTCATGCAGGCGATCGTCGGCGGCGCCATTCTCGCCGGCGCGCAATCCTTGAGCTTCGGCGCCCTCGCCGACACCACCTTGAACGCCCTCTTCATGGCGCAGGCCGCTTATAGCGAGGACAACGTCCGCGCCATGACGGCCGATTTTGAAGCCGCCAATCCGGGCGTCAAAATCAATCTCGAATTCGTCCCCTATGAGGGCCTGCACGATAAGACGACGTTGGCCCAGGGTGCCGGCGGCGGCTACGACGTCGTGCTCTTCGACGTGATCTGGCCGGCGGAATTCGCCGAGAACAAAGTCCTGCTCGACGTCACCGACAAGGTGACGCAGGAGATGAAGGACGGCGTGCTGCCGGGTGCCTGGACCACCGTCGAATACCAGAACAAGCGCTATGGCCTGCCTTGGATTCTCGACACCAAGTACCTCTTCTATAACACGGAGATTCTTGAGAAGGCCGGCATCAAGACGCCGCCCAAGACCTGGGCCGAATTGCTCGATCAGGCCAAGATCATCAAGGAAAAGAAGCTCGCTGAGTTCCCCATCGTCTGGAGCTGGGCCCAGGCCGAAGCCGCCATCTGCGATTACACCACGCTGGTCTCGGCCTTCGGCGGCTCGTTCCTCGATGCCGACGGCAAGCCGGCCTTCCAGACCGGCGGCGGTGTCGATGCGCTGAAATACATGGCGGATTCGCTCGACGCCGGCCTCAGCAACCCGAACTCGAAGGAATATCTCGAGGAAGACGTGCGCCGCGTCTTCTCCAGCGGCGAGGCAGCCTTCGCCCTCAACTGGACCTACATGTACAACATGGCCAATGGCGACCCGAAGGAATCGAAGATCGTGGGCAAGGTCGGCGTCGTGCCGGCGCCGGGCGTCGAAGGCAAGAGCGAAGCCTCGGCCGTCAATGGTTCGATGGGCCTCGGCATCACCTCGACCAGCAAGCATCCGGATGAAGCCTGGAACTACATCGCCTTCATGACCTCGAAGGCGGAACAGGAAAAGTTCGCCAAGCTCAGCCTGCCGATCTGGGCCGATTCCTACAGCTCACCGGCCGTCACCACCGGCCAGGAAGCCCTGGTTGCCGCCGCCAAGACCTCGCTCGGGCTCATGTTCCCGCGTCCGACAACGCCGACCTACCAGCAGATGTCGACCCAGCTGCAGCAGGCGATCCATGCCGCCCTGCTGAAGCAGGCGACGCCGGAAGAGGCGCTGAAGACCGCGGCCGAAAGTGCCGGCGGCGGCCTCTAAGCCCCAGCCGTCTCTGATATATTGGGCGGCCGGACCCGACATCCGGCCGCCCTTTTCTTAACTTTTTCTCAGGAACGAAGATCCCGATGATGAGCGGACGATGGATGATGCTGCGGAGTTGGCTGCTGCTGGCGCCCCTCCTCGCCGTCATGACATTCATCATCGGCTGGCCGCTCGCCAAGACCGTGGGCGTCAGCTTCACCGACGCCAAGCTGATCGGCGGCGACGTCAACTGGGTCGGCACCGACAATTTCGCCCGCGTTCTGTCCAGCGGCATGTTCTGGAACGTCGTGTGGACCACGGTCCGCTTCGTTCTCATCTCCGTCACTGCCGAATTCGCCATCGGCCTTGGTGCCGCCCTGTTGCTCGATCAGAAATTCATCGGCCGCAATCTGCTGCGAGCACTGCTGATCCTGCCCTGGGCGCTGCCCACCGTCGTCAACGCCACCATGTGGCGTCTCATCTACAATCCCGATTTCGGCGCCTTCAATGCGCTCCTGACGCAAACCGGCCTCATCGATTCCTATCGCTCCTGGCTCGGTGAACCTGGCTCCGCCTTGCTGGCCGTGTGCCTTGCCGATGTCTGGAAGAACTTCCCCCTGGTGACCTTGATTGCACTCGCTGCCCTCCAATCCGTGCCGCGCGAATTGCACGCCGCGGCAGTGATCGATGGCGCCGGTCCCTGGTCGCGCTTCCGCGCCGTGGTGTTGCCTTATCTCATCGGCCCGCTCACCGTCGCCATCGTGTTGCGCACCATCGAGGCCTTCAAGGTCTTCGACATCATCTGGGTGATGACCCGTGGCGGTCCCGCCAACAGCACCAAGACCGTCAGCATGCTGGTCTATGAACAGGCCTTCTCGTTCCAGAAGGCCGGTATCGGCGCCTCGGTAGCGCTCGTCATGGTGCTGGTCAGTTCCTTGCTCATTGCGGGCTATGTAGGCCTGTTGCGCCGCCAAGGGGAGTTTCGCTAAGCCCATGGAACGCCGCAGCCTCCCCTTCAGCATCTTCATCTACGCGAGTGCATTGATCCTCGGCATCTTCGTGCTGGCGCCATTGGTCTGGCTGCTCATCATGAGCATCTCTGATACCAATGACCTCACCACCCTGCCCTTGCGCTGGCTGCCGCAGAAGCTCGATCTTCACCGTTACGGCGAAATCGTCTCGCTGGCGGAAAACAGCGTCGGCATCGCCTTCCTCTCGGCCTTGAAGAACAGCCTTGCCGTGGCCCTGATCGCCTCGCTCGGCGCACTCGCTGTCGCCATCCCTGCGGCCTGGTCGGTCTCACGCGCCCATGGGCGCCTCAATTTCTCGCTCTATGTCGTGGTCGCTACCTATATGCTGCCACCAGTGGCGCTGGTGGTGCCGATGTATTTTGCCTTGAGTGCCATGGGTGCGCTCAATTCGGTCTTCAGCCTCGCCATCGTCTATCTCAGCATCCTGGCGCCGTTCACCACTTGGCTGCTCAAAAGTAACTTCGACCATGTGCCGGCCGAGATCGAACAGGCCGCCATGATCGACGGCGCGCGGCTCGACCAGATCCTGCGGCGCATCACCTTGCCGCTGGCGCGGCCGGCCCTCACCACTGCTGGCCTCTTCGCTTTTCTCCTCGCCTGGGATGAATTCTTCTATGCGCTGCTATTCACAGCGAAGGATTCGAAGACCCTGCCTGTCTTCATTGCCGACCTTGCCGGCGGCCGTGTCGCCGATTACGGCCTCATCGCCACGGCGGGTGTCATGGCGTCGCTGCCGCCGGTACTGATCGGCTTCTTCCTGCAAAAATCGCTCGTCTCCGGCCTGACCGCCGGCGGCGTGAAAGGATAATGATGACAACCCGCCCCACCAATCCCAATCCGGGTCCGGGCCTCCTCGCGCTCCACGCCGAAATGGCCCGGCAGCACGCCGATGCGCGCCAATCCTATGACGGCAATGGCGCGGTGGCGGTCAAGGTCGCCGGGGCGCTGCGCAGCAACACGTCGCTGGTCCTGCTCGGCATGGGTGCCTCGCATGCCGTCAATCGCATGGTCGAGCCGGCTTATCGGGCACTTGGCATCCAGGCCATTTCTCTACCGCTGTCCGAACAGCTCTATGCACCGCTTGAGCTCAGCCGTAGCGTCGTCATTGTCACGTCGCAATCGGGTGAATCCGTCGAAGTCGTCCGCCTGTTCGAGGCGCTGGGGAAGCACGACAATGTATTCGGGCTGACCCTCGAAGGCGGCTCGTCGCTGGCACGGAGCTGTCCGTCGCTGGTCGGCACAGGTGGTACCGAGCGTGCCTTTGCCGCCACGCGCAGCCTCCTCATCAGCCTGGCCTTGCATCAGCGCGTCCTTGCCGAACTCGGCGACGATCCGGCAGCGGCTCTCAACGCTTTGGATCGGCCCGAGATGCCAGACCTCGCGCCGGCGTTGGCCGCCCTCAAGGGCGTCAACGCCCTGGTCTTCTCCGGCCGCGAGATGCGCGGCCTTGCCGAAGCGGCGGCACTTGGCGCCATGGAACTTGGCCGGCTGCCGGCACAGGCGTTGGAGGGCGGCCAGTTCCGCCACGGGCCGCTGGAAATCCTCGGCGCGTCGGTCGGTGTCGTCCTGGCGAAGGCTGCTGAGGCGACCGGCGATCTGGTCGACGGCCTTGCCAAGCTGTGTGTCGCCGCCGGCTCCCCGACCGTGGTCCTGGATGCCAGCGGCGGCCAGCCTGTCCGCGGCAGCATCCATCTGCCTGTCGCCAAGGCCGCCGGCGTTGCCGCAGCCCTTGCCCTGCTGCCGCCCGCGCAGAAACTGGTGATCGACCTGGCCGATGCGCGGGTGCCAAATGTCGGCACGCCGGTTCGCAGCGGCAAGATCACGCGCGAGGAGTAGTCCGTGCGCCGTCCCCTCATCGTCATCGGCAACGTCAATGTCGACATCATTGTCGGCCCGTGCCAACCGTGGCCGCAGCCGGGCACCGAGGCCCTGGTCGACCATGGCGAAGTGCGCGTCGGCGGTGCTGCCGGCAATGTCGCCCTCGCCTGGGATGCGCTGAGTGTCCCCTATCAGATCGCCGCCAATACGGGCGAGGATCATTTCGGCCATTGGCTGCGTGCGACCTTCCATGCCCATGCCGGCCGCTGGCCTGTCGCCAAGACGCCGACGACATTTTCAGTGGGCGTGACGCATCCGGATGGCGAGCGCACCTTCTTCACCATTCCCGGCCACATGCCGGTACTCACCACCGATCAGGTGATGGGCATGATCGACATCGCCTTGGCCAAGGGCGGCATCGCCCTCCTGGTCGGCTCATATCTCACCGATGCGCTGACGGCGGATTATCGCACGCTCATTTCTTGGCTGCATTCGCATGACATCGCTGTGGCGCTGGATACCGGCTGGCCCATCGCAGGCTGGACGCCGCAGATCGTCGACACAACGCGTGGCTGGCTCAATGGCTGCGACCACCTGCTCCTCAATGAGGTCGAGGCGACCGCCTTGACCCACACATCCTCCGTCGCCGCAGCCATCGACGCGCTGGCGGCGCTGATGCCGGCCGAGGCACATATCGTGGTCAAATGCGGTCCGGCCGGTGCCGTTGGGCTACATCGCGGAGAGCGCGTCACCCTGCCCGCGCCCAAGGTCATTCCGGTCGACACCATCGGCGCTGGCGATGTGTTCGACGCCGCGTATCTCGCCGAGATCGCAGTCGGCAGCGCCTTCAGTGACGCGATCGCCGCCGGGATCCGCACGGCATCGCGCGCCGTCGCCACCCTGCCACGACAATACCTCTAGCTTACATCTTCCAGCGCAGAGCCGCCGTGTGGACCGGCGAATCCCACAGTGCCAAGTCGCCGTCCTCGACCAGCGCCAGGGTGAGCGAGCAGCCGGCCATTTCGAGCGACGTCACATAGGAACCAACCAGGCAGCGCGCCACCAGCACCTTCTGCCCAGCAAGAATCTTTCGGGCCGCGTTGCACATGATGTAAAGCTCCATCGACGGCGTGCCGCCGAAACCGTTGACCAGCAGCACCGCCTGCTGACCGGGCTTTGGCGCCAGATCGCCCGTGATGGCCCCCATCATTTCAGCGGCGATGTCGTCGGCCGAGGCCAGTTTGACCCGGCGGCGTCCCGGCTCGCCATGGATGCCGACGCCCATTTCCATCTCATTGTCGGCAAGGGTGAAGGTTGGCTTGCCCGCCGCCGGCACGGTGCAGCTGGTGAGTGCCACGCCCATCGAGCGCGTGCGCGCGTTGACCGCCTTGCCATAGGCCTGCAGCGCGTTGATATCCTGCCCCTGCTCCGCCGCGGCACCCACAAGGCGCTCGACGATCATCGTCCCGGCGACCCCACGACGCCCGGTTGAATAGGTCGATGTTTCAACCGCCACGTCATCATCGGTGATGATGGTGGCAATCGGGCTGCCGATCATGTCGCCCGCCATTTCCGCCGCCATGGCGAAATTCATGACGTCGCCCTCATAGTTCTTGACGATGAAGAGGACGCCGCCCCCGGTATCGACCGCTTGTGCCGCCGCCAGCATCTGGTCCGGCGTCGGCGAGGTAAAGACCTGTCCGGGGCAAGCAGCATCCAGCATGCCATGACCGACAAACCCGCCATGCAACGGCTCGTGTCCCGAGCCACCGCCGGAAATGAGCGCCACCTTGCCCTTCTTCAAGGCCTTGCGGCGGAGGAACTTACGCTCCTCGCCCAATTCTACGATATCGGCATGGGCGGCAGCAAAGCCGTCGAGCGTTTCCGACAGGACGGTATCGACGGCATTGATCAGCTTCTTCATCTCGAGTTCTCCCAGACTGACTATTATTGGCCGTCTTCGACGATCTTGGCGACCTGGACGGCGAGTTCACTCAACATATGATCTAATCGGCGATTGCGTTCCTCGTCGCCAAGATCGGGCACGTGCAAGGTCGCCGTCCGGATGCGTCGGCTCGATTGCGCGCGCTGTAGCCGACCCGGATGCGCCCGCCCATAGGCGTCAAGAAAGGCCTGCCGTTCATGGGTCGGGAAATGCACGATCTCGAAGATCGTCTCGAGATGCGGCGCCGGAATCGGTACGGCATAGCTGGCATTGGTGATCTGCGTGATAAAGCTGCGGTTTTTGCCCAGGGCATGTGCCAGTCGCTGCCGCGTACCGGACGGCCGGTTATCGAGCAGACGTTGCAGAATGCCCTTGTATTCGGCCATCGCCGTGGCTTCAACGCTCACATTGTCAGTATCGGCACTCAAGATGGGCGCCAGTTGGCGATGACGGATTTCGCTCGCGCCAGCATCTTGGGCGCCATCGACACATTACGGACGCCGGCGTTCAAGAGCAGCGGCAAAAGGCGCGCATCGCCGCCGGCATCGCCGCACAGGCTGACATCGATGCCGGCCCTCCGGCCGTAACCGGCCACTTCGCCGATGAGGCGCAGAACCGCTGGGTTGGCGGTGTCATTGAGGCCAGCCACGGAGGCGATGTCGCGCGCCGAGGCGGTCACATATTGCGTGAGATCGTTGGAGCCGATCGAGAAGAACGCCGCCGGATAGCGCTCGATCGCCAGCGCCGTCGCCGGCACCTCGACCATGATGCCAAGGTCCGGCCGGCGGCAGGGAATGCCCGCCGCCTGCAGCTTTACCACCTCGTCATCGAGCAGGGCCGCGGTTGCCGTGATCTCGTCCGGCACCGTCACCATCGGCAGCATGACCTTGAGCGGTCCCGCAACTGCGGCGCGCGCCAGGGCCCGCAACTGCACACGGAAGATATCCGGATAGGCAAGCGACAGGCGGATGCCGCGCAACCCCAGGAACGGGTTGGATTCGGCTTCCATCGACAGGCCAGCAATCGGCTTGTCGCCACCGGCATCGAGCGTGCGGATGGTCACCGGCCGGCCGGCCGCCCACCTGACGATGCGCTGATAGACGGCAAATTGGCTGGCTTCGTCCGGCAGGCTCGGCTGGTCGTGGAACAGAAATTCCGTGCGGACCAGGCCGATGCCATCGCAGATCGCGGGATCGAGGTGGTCGAGCTCTGCCGGCGCTGCGACGTTGATCTGCGTCAGCACCCGCTCGCCGTCGGCGGTCTTGGCCGCCTGGCGCAGGTACTGCTCCCAGCGTGCCGCCTCGGTGCTGGCCTTGGCGACATCGCCCTGGAAGGCCAGGGTCGCCTCGGCGCTGGGTGCCAGGTTGATCCGGCCGCCCTCGCCATCAAGCAAAGCTGCAGACGCATTGTTCTGCGCGCCAAGATCCAGCTTCAGCCCCACCACCATCGGCACGCCACGCGCCCGCGCCAGCATGGCGACATGGCTGCTGGGGCTGCCGCCTGTGAGCGCAATGCCACCACCCGCCGACCAATCGCAGCTGAGGAATCGCGATGGTAACATATCTTCGCCGAGATAGATGGCGCCAGCCGGCGGTAAATCGCTGCCACCGCCCAGCAGATGTTCCAGGACGCTGTCGCGGATATCGCTGAGATCGCTGGCGCGGGCACGGAAGTATTCGTCGGCGGCCTCGGCATATTCGGCGATCTGCACATCAAGGGCCGCCGTCCAGGCAGCATCGGCCGCCGTCCCCTCGGCGATGGCGGCAAAGGCGCCTTCGGCCAGGGCCTCGTCACCCAGCATCGCGACCTGGAACTCCAGAATCTCGGCGGCATCGTCGCTGGCTGTCGCCTGCAATTTCTCGATTGCCGCCATCGCATGCGCGATGGCGCCACGGAGCTTCGCCGCTTCATCCGCCGGGCTGCCCGCAACACCCACCCCCCGGCGCATCGGTCGCGCGACGAAGAGCGGGCCGGCGACGAGGCCGGGCGAGGCCGGCCGGCCCTTATGCCAGGCTTCAGCCGCCATGCCCCTGGCCGCCATGCACTTGGCCTGCTGCGGGATCCGCCGCTCCGTCCTCATGGTTCTCATCGAAATCGCGCTTCACCAGATCGACCAGGGCCGCGACCGCTCCAGCCGCATCGGCACCATCGGCGACAAAATGCAGGACCGCCCCCTTGGGCGCCTTCAGCGCCATTACCTTCACCACGCTCTTGGCATCGATCCAGGGGCCGGCGGCATCGAAAGCCAGTTGGACTTTGGCGGCAAACGATTTGGCGAGCTTGGTCATCTTCACCGCCGGCCGGGCATGCAGCCCCGTCGGGTTGGTGATCTCGATGGCCGCCGTGATCGCTGTTTCGCTCATGCTCACCTGACTTAGAATTTCGGTACGACTCGTTGCCGCTACTGCGGCGACAGTTCTTCGGCTGTTCGCTGCACGATGTCCAGCGCCGACCCGCCCGACGCCTCGGTCGCGGCGATCACGGCGCCCTCGACGATCGGCGCGTTGCAGACCACGACCCGGCCCTGGCGTTCCTCCGGCAGCATCTCGACGGCCATTTCCGAATTGGTCTCCGCCCCACCGAGGTCGACCAGAATGGCGACACCGGCCTCCGACCAGGCCTTGTCGATCGCCTCCAATATGCGTTCGACCGAGGTGCCGAGGTTGCCGGCTGGGTCACCGCCGCACCAGGCGAGCGGCACTTCGGGACCGACCATCTGGCGCACCATGTCGGCGGCCCCTTCGGCCACCTTGGGCGAATGAGAGACGATGACAATGCCGACGCAGCTCATGCCACTTCCTTCAAAACGCCGGCCACCGCCTCGATCAACAGGGCCGATGACCTGGCACCTGGATCCATATGCCCGATCGACCTGTCGCCAAGGAACGACGCCCTGCCGCGAATGGCCTTGATAGGCTTCGTCGCCTCGGCGGCGGCATGTCCCTTGGCCGCCAACGCATCGAGGTCTCGATTGCCGCCTTCCAGTTGCTCAGCCACCGGGATGAGCACGTCCAGCATGGTCTTCTGCCCAGGCTCCGCCTTGCCGCGGCCTTGCACCGCCACGATGGCGGCCCGGAAGGCCTTCACCAGATCGTCCTGGCTGGGTTCCAAGGGCAATTCCTTGCCCAGGGTCATGAACAGTGTGCCGAAGAGCGGTCCTGAGGCGCCACCCACCTTCATCACCAGCGTCATGCCGACGGCCTTGAGGAATTCCGGCCAGGGCTTGGCCGTGAGGCTCGCAGCATCCGCCGCCACCGCCTCGAAACCGCGTTTCATGTTGATGCCGTGATCGCCATCACCGATCGCCTGGTCGAGCGAGGTCAATTCCTCGGCATGGCTCTCGACAACCTGCAGCACGGCAGCGACCAGTTTCTGGCGAAGTTCCACGCTATTCGTCATGCCAATCATTCCATTTCCCGACGCTCACGCCGCAATCCGTTCGCCATCGGCGCCGAAATAGAGCGCGCCTTTAAGGCTGAGATCGACGGCATCGCCGACTGAGAGAGCCATGTCCGGATCGACCAATGTCACCAGCTTGTGCTCACCCAGGCTCAAATGCAGATGGTTCTGGTCGCCGAGATGCTCGATCCAGTCAACCTTGGCAGCAGCACTGCGACCTTGTGTCGTACGCCCCACCACCACGTGCTCCGTGCGGGCGCCGATGGTGGCAGCACCCGGTGGCATCGGCTGGCCGGCAAAGGCCGCCGCCGGCAACAGGTTGATCGATGGCATGCCGAGCCGCGTCGCCACATAGACATTGCGTGGCGCCTCATAGATCTCACGCGGCGTGCCCACCTGCACCAGGCGCCCGTGATCCAGCACGCCGATCCGTGTCGCCATGGTCATGGCCTCGATCTGGTCGTGGGTCACGTAAAGCATGGTGGCGCCGAGATCGCGCTGGATGTGCTGCAATTCCAACCGCATGTCGGAGCGCAATTTGGCGTCCAGCGAGGAGAGCGGCTCGTCCATCAGATAGATCGAGGGTGAGCGCACCAGGGCGCGGCCGATGGCGACACGCTGCATCTCACCGCCTGACAGGCGCGTGGCGCGGTTCTGCAGCTTCTTCTCGATGCGCAGCATACTTGCGACTCGCTCGACGGTCTTGCGGATCGTCGCCTCGTCACGCCGACGCACCGGCGAACGCAGCGGAAAGGCGAGGTTCTCGTAGACGCTGAGATGCGGATAGAGCGAGTACTGCTGAAAGACGAAGGCAACATCGCGCTCGGCCGGCGACAGGGGGGCTGCATCGCGCCCGCCGATATAGAGGCGCCCTTCGTCCGGCTTCTCAAGGCCTGCGATCAGGCGCAGGGTCGTGGTCTTGCCGGCCCCCGTCGGGCCGAGGAGAACGACAAACTCGCCGTCTTGGACGGTCAAATCCACATTCGCCACGGCGGTTGTGTCGCCGAACCTTTTTGTCACGGCCTCCAGGCGGATTTCAGCCATGGAAACCTCCTTCGAACAAAGCGGTGTTGACGGCTCGACCGCCGTCGCCATGGAACAGCGACAAACGATCGGGATTGAGGCGCAATCCGACATGGGCGCCCGGCGCCACCTGGATATGCGAATTGGTGCGCGCCTTAACCTGGCCGAACTCGGTATCGATGGTGACAACCTGCGTCGTCCCCAGATACTCCGCGCCATAGACGGCGCCGCGCAACGGCGAGGCGTCGTCAAATCGGATATGTTCGGGGCGCACCCCCAGCACCAGTTTGGACGGCGCCACATCCTCATGCACCGCCGGCATCTGGATGACGGCATCGCCGAGGCGCGCCTCGGCCGAGCCGCGGGCGAGGCCACTCTCGAAGCGCAGGAAATTCATCGGCGGCGAACCGATGAAATCGGCCACGAACATGCTGACCGGCCGCTGATAGATTTCCTGCGGCGTGCCGAACTGTTCAACCAGGCCGGCATTCATGACGGCAATCTTGTCGGCCATCGACATGGCCTCCAATTGGTCATGGGTGACATAGACCGTGGTCGCCTTCAGACGGTTGTGCAGCCCGCGCAACTCGCCGCACATCAAATGCCGGAACTCGGAATCGAGCGCCCCCAGGGGCTCATCCATCAGGAAGCACATCGGCTCGCGCACGATGGCGCGCCCCAGGGCGACGCGCTGCCGGTCGCCGCTGGAAAGGCCGGACACTGATTTCTCGAGGATATGCTCGATGCGCAGGATGCGCCCCGCCTCGTCGACGCGGCGGCGAATCTCGGCCTTCTTGAAGCCCTGGCATTTCAGCGAGAAGCCGATGTTGTCCCGCACATTCATGTGCGGATAAAGCGCAAACAACTGGAAGACGAAGGCGATGTCGCGTTCGGCCGCCCGCTTGAATGTGACGTCGTCGCCGCCCAGCAGGATTCGCCCCGATGTCGGCAATTCCAGCCCGGCGATCATGCGCAAGGTCGTGGTCTTGCCGCAACCGGACGGCCCGAGGAGGACGAAGAACTCGCCATCCGCCACGGTAAAGTTGGAATTCTTCACGGCAGCGAATTCGCCGAATGACTTGTGCAGATTTTCGACCCGGATCTCAGCCATGACCTACTCCGGGAACTTGCTGACGATGGTGAACATCACCACGCCGGTCAGCACGGTGATGAATGACCAGCCGTAAAGCGTGATCGAAAAAGGCTGCACCAGCATGACCACCCCGATGAGGATGAGCGCGATGGCGACATTCTCCATGAGGCCGCGGCGGGCCCAACGCGGCCAGCGCCTTTGCTGGATCTTGGTCATGGGTTCCGGACTCATTTGCGCACCGCGCCGAAGGTGATGCCGCGCAGCAAGTGCTTCCGCAGCAACACGGTGAAGACGACGATCGGTATAAGGAACAGCGTGGTACCGGCACCGACCGCGGGCCAATCCATGCCACCCTCGCCGATGATGGTGGGGATGAAGGGCGGTGCCGTCTGCGCCTCGCCCGAGGTCAGCAGAACGGCGAAGGCATATTCGTTCCACGCAAAGATCATGCAGAAGATCGCGGTAGCGGCAATCCCGGTCGCGGCTTGCGGCAGGACCACCTTGAAGAAGGCCTGGAGGCGTGTGTAGCCGTCGATCATGGCCGCCTCTTCGTATTCGCGCGGGATCTCGTCAATGAACCCTTTGAGCAGCCAGACCGCCAGCGACACATTCACCGCGGTATAGAGCAGGATCATACCAAGGGCCGAATCAGATAGGCCCAGGGCCCGGTACATCAGGTAGATGGGGATGGCGACCGCGATGGGCGGCATCATGCGCGTCGACAAGATGAAGAACAGCAGGTCGTCGGCCAGCGGGATCTTGAAGCGCGAGAACGCATAGGCCGAGAAGACCCCCAGCGAAACCGCGAGGAAAGTCGAGCCGAAAGCGATGATGAGCGAGTTGGCAAAGCGCGGCAGGTAGTTCGAGGCGCCGGCGATCACCATCTCGCGCCGCCTTGTCACCTCATCGCATTGTCCGGTGGGCGGGCCGAGTGCGGCAATATATTCGTTGGTCTGCCGCGTGCGCGTGGTGAAGAGATTGCAATACCCTTCCAGCGACGGATTGAAGACGACCTTGGGCGGATAGGAAATGGAATCGGGCGGCGTCTTCCAGCCGGTGGCAAAAATCCAGGCCAGCGGCACCATCGAGACGATGGCATAGAGGATGACGAAGAACCCGGCCAGCCGCTTCGAATTGGCCGATGGCTCGACGACGGAATGGGCAGTGGTCGAGGCGCCGCTCATCTCTGCTTCACCTTGTTGAGGGCCTTCACATAGACATTGGCGAGGCCGAAGACGACGACGAACAGAATGATGGCAAAGGCCGAGGAGTATCCCGTGCGATAGGCCTCAAATGCCTGCCGTTTCAAGGCGATCGAGGCGAGCTCGGTGGTCGATCCCGGCCCGCCGCCGGTCAGCAGCATGACCATGTCGAACATCTTGAAGTTCTCGATGCCGCGGAACAGCACCGCCAGCATGATGAAGGGCAGCGCCATCGGCAGCGTGATGGACCAGAATTGCTGCCAGCGCGAGGCGCGATCCACTTCGGCCGCTTCAAGGATGTAATCCGGAATGGAGCGCAAGCCAGCAAGACAGATCAGCATGACATAGGGCGTCCACATCCAGGTATCGACGATGACGATCGCCCAGGGTGCCAGCGTCACTGAACCCAGCATTTCGAAGGAAGATGGTGGGATGCCGGTAAAGAACGAGACGACGTAATTGAAGAGGCCGATCTGCGGCTGATAGAGAAACTTCCAGAAATTGCCGACCACAGCCGGCGACAGCATCATCGGAATGAGGATGATGGTCGTCCAGAAGGCATGGCCGCGGAATTTCCGATCGATAAGATAGGCGAGACTGAAACCGATCAAGGTCTGGAACAGGATCGTCCAGAACACGAAATGCGCCGTCGCCTGCATCGCCGCCCAGACCTCGGGCGAACTCAGGATATCCTGGTACCATTTGAGGCCGACATTCACCACCGGGCGGTTTGGCCGGTTCGAGGCGTAGTTGGTGAAGGACAGATAGACGGTCCAGATCAGCGGAAAGATGTTGATCGCCAGCAGCAGTACCATCGTTGGCGCCACGAACAGCCAGGCGATGGACCGGTCCGAAAGGCCGCGCACCACCTTGGCAACACCCTGCGGCGTCGCAGAAGCTGCGCGATCTGCAATTGCTTCGATATCAGGCATGAGTCTCTCTGGAAGAAGCGGCGTCTCCGGCGGGAATGTCGGAGACGCCGTTACGAAGTTAGCAGGTCGTTACAGCTTGCCTTCTTCCTTGAAGATGGCGGTCCAGTCCTGGATCAAACCGTCCAGCGCTTCCTTGGCCGTGCCTTGATCGGCCACCACATAGTCGTGCAGTCGCTTCTGCATGGCCTGCAGCAACTGCGCATAGGAAGGCTCCTGCCAGAAATCCTGCACGCCGCCCATTGCTTCCAGGAACTGCGCCGCGAAGGGCTGCGAGTCCTTGAAGCCCGGGTCGTTCAGCACGGCGTTATGGCAGGCATAGCCACCCAGCGACCACCACTTCTTCTGCACCTCTGGCTGGGCGAACCATTTGATGTAGGCGAGAGCGCCATCCATGTTGTCGGTATTGGCGACAACCGAGATGCCCTGCCCGCCCAGCGTCGAGGCCGCAACCTTAGCGCTGGGGTTCACGAAGAAGCCGGTCTTCGAACCGACATTCTCGTCCTTGGCCATACCGGGCATGAAGGCGAACCAGTTCATCATCATGGCCACCTGGCCGGATTTGAACGCGTCGAGGCCTTCACCCATATAGCTGTCGGTATAGCCCGGAGGGGTGCAGCACTTGTAGATCGCCTTGTACATTTCGAGGCCGGCAACCGCATCGGCGGAATTGACGGCGCCTTCCATGTCATACTTGCCCGGCGTGTTCTCGTATTTGAAGCCGTATGGATAGAGCGCCGAGGTGGCACCCATGGTGATGCCTTCCGAGGCACGCTCGGTGAAGATCGCCGCACCATAGACTTTCTTGCCGTCGATCTCGCGGCCCTGGAAGAACTCCGCCGTTTCCTTCAACTCGTCCCAGGTCTTGGGCGGCGCGAGGTCGCGATTGTACTTGGCCTTGTATTCTTTTTGCAGGTCCGGGTTCGCAAACCAGTCCTTGCGGTAGAACCAGCCATTGGCGTCGCCCATCGCCGGCAGCGCCCAATAGTTCGGCGTGCCCTTGGGCCAGGTCGAATAGGCATAGACGGTTGCCGGCGCGAAGTCCGACATCTTGATTCCTTCCTTGTCGAAGAAATCATTGAGCTTCACGTAATAGCCGTTTTCCGCCGAGCCGCCGATCCATTGTGAATCGCCGATCAGGAGATCGCACAGCTTGCCACCCGAATTGAGCTCGTTGAGCATGCGGTCGGCAAAGTTCGGCCATGGCACGAATTCGAACTTCATCTCCGTGCCGGTCTGCGCGGTGAAGTCTTTCGACAATTCGACAAGTGCGTTTGCTGGATCCCAGGCCGCCCAGCACAGCGTGAGATCGGCGGCCTTCGCGTTCGAAACGGGCGCGAGGGCCATAAGGGCCGCCAACGCGCCAGTGCAGGCAAGGAGCTTTTTCATTCCGGTTTCCTCCCAATGTTGCATCCGTTCCCCCAGGCACCCTGTTGCTGGAGGGCCCATTCCACGCTCCCCGCGCGTCTGGGCATTTCTGCTGATCTTCAAGCGATCTTGTTCTTGATGCGTCGCGGCACGAGTCTTGTTCTGAGGTGTTTAGTGCCTCGGCCGTGGTGTTCAGTGATACGTCAAAACACTAAACACGGCAAGCGTGCTTCGCAGCGATTCTCGCGAAAATTGGCTGGTGCAGCGCAGCATTATTGTCGTTAATCTTTTTGCACCAGCGAAACATTACTCAATGACAGCCGGCTCGCGCCAATCTTACTAAACAATATAAACACACCTCACCTGAACAAATTGGCGCTGCTCAGCCATTTTACCTCAATTTTTGCGTTGCGCCCCTCAACAATTGAGGTCACCTTGCGCTGATCATGAATGATCATCCTCGCCGCCCTACTCTGGTTGATGTCGCCGAACATGCGCAGGTGAGCCTTGCCACCGTCGACCGCGTCTTCAACCGCCGCCCGGGCGTCAGCGCCAAGACCGTCGAGCGCGTGGAACTGGCCCTGGTGAAGCTCGGCTATCGGCCCGATCCCGCAGCCGTTCGTCTCGCGCGGGGCATCCGTTTCAATTTCTGCTTCGTGCTGCCGACCGGCACCAACACCTTCATGTCCATGCTGGCGGCCCAGGTCGACCGCTCGCTGGACTGGCTCGGCGATCAGAGCGCTTTTGGTGACATGCTGCGCGTTGACGTGTTCGACCCCATCGTGCTCGCTGACGCCTTGCGCGGGCTGATCGGGCGTTACCATGGTGTTGCGGTCGTGGCACTCGATCACCCCGCCGTGCGCGATGCCATCAATGCGCTGGTGGAGAACGGTGTCTATGTCGTGACGCTTGTGTCGGATATGCCGGGCTCCAAGCGCCACCGCTTCATCGGCATCGATAACTCTGCGGCCGGCCGGACGGCCGGGACGTTGATCGGCCGGTTCGCCGGCGGTCGCAAGGGCAAGCTCGGCCTCATCGCCGGCAGCCTTTCACTGCGCGATCACGCCGAGCGCCTGTTCGGCTTCCAGCAGGTGATCGGCGCCGATTATCGCAATCTTGCGCCGTTGCCAGCGCTGGAAGGGAATGACAACGCCGTGCGCTGCAAGGCGCTGGCGGCGGGCCTGCTCGCCGATCACAGGGACCTTGCCGCCATCTACAGCATCGGCGCCGGCAATCGCGGCATCGTCGAGGCGCTGGAGGAATCCGGCCGGGCGCGCGATATCATCTTCGTCGCGCATGAACTCACCGAGTTCTCGCGCCGCTTCCTCCTGCAGGGCAGCATGGATGCGGTCATCAACCAGGACGCCGGGCATGAGGCCCGCTCGGCGGCGCGCGTCCTGCTTGCCTATGCGACGGGCCAGCCTATGATCGACGATCAGGAGCGTATCCGCATCGATATCTTCCTTCGTGACAATCTGCCCTGATTACCGGAAGACCGCATGTATATCGGCATCGATCTCGGCACCTCCTCGGTCAAATGCGTTCTCGTCGACCCCGATCAGAGGGTGCTGGGAAGTGCCAGCGAGGCGCTGGCGGTTAACCGCCCCGCCCCCACCCACGCCGAACAGGATCCCGCCGGCTGGTGGCAGGCCACGTTGCAGGCACTCGACCGGCTGGCAGCCGACCACCCGGGGGCCATGTCGGATGTGCGCGGGTTGGGCCTTTCCGGCCAGATGCATGGTGCCACCCTGCTCGATGCCGCGGACCAGGTCCTGCGCCCCTGCATCCTGTGGAATGATGGTCGCGCCGCCGCCGAATGTGCCGAAATGGAAGCGCGCTGGCCGGATCTGCGCCGTGTCACGGGGAACATCGCCATGCCGGGCTTCACCGCACCCAAGCTGCTCTGGGTGCGCAAGCATGAGCCGGCCCTTTTCGACCGCATCGCCAAAGTGCTGCTGCCGAAAGCCTATCTGCGCCTGCGGCTCAGTGGGGAATATGCCGAAGACATGTCGGATGCCGCCGGCACGCTGTGGCTCGACGTCGCCAAGCGCGACTGGTCGGACGCAGCCCTCGCTGCCACCGGCCTGACGCGCCAGCACATGCCGCGCCTCGTCGAAGGCTCGGCACCGGCCGGCCGGCTGCGCCCGGAACTGCAGAAGCGCTGGAACATGACGGCTGCCCCCGTCATTGCCGGCGGTGCTGGTGACAATGCCGCCGGCGCCGTCAGCCTCGGCGCCATCCATGCGGGCGATGCCTTTGTTTCGCTCGGCACCTCTGGCGTGCTCTGGGCGACGACGGCTGGCTTCGCGCCCAATCCAGGGAAAGCCGTGCATGCCTTCTGCCATTGCCTGCCGCAGACCTGGCACCAGATGGGCGTCATCTTGTCGGCCGCCTCCTGCTTTGCCTGGCTCGCGGATACCCTTGGCACGTCGGAAGGGCAATTGCTGGCGGGCATGCCCGAGAATCCGGTGCGGCCCGGCAACGTCTTGTTCCTGCCCTATCTCTCTGGCGAACGCACGCCGCATAACGACGCGCGCATCCGCGGCGCTTTCATCGGCCTCTCCCACGAGACGGATCGGGCCGCTTTGGTTCAAGCCGTGATGGAAGGCGTTGCCTTCGCCCTCAAGGATTGCCTTGATGCTTTAAAAGGCGCCGGCACGCATGTCAGCAGCGCGGACATCATCGGCGGCGGTGCGCGCTCACCCCTGTGGCGCGCCATCATCGCCCATGTGCTCGACCTGCCGTTGGCTGAGATCACCGGCGCCGATGTCAGCGGCGCGTTCGGTGCCGCTCGGCTGGGCCGGCTGGCGGCGACGGGTGAGGCGCCCGGGGATGTCTGTCACAAGGCGCCGCGCGGCAAGACGATCCAGCCAGATCCGATCTTGCGAGATGCCTATGCAGCCAACCATCAGCGTTATCGCCAGCTTTATCCGCATCTTAAGGAAGTTGCCTGACAGCCGAGTTTTCTGATCACCATCGCCACCAATGCGCCGGCAACAAGGCGCCAAACCGGGAGAGACGATCATGGCCACGACCATCAAGGGACCAGCCATTTTTCTGGCGCAGTTCGCCGGGGACAAGGCACCGTTCAATTCCTTCAACTCGATCTGCAAATGGGCCGCGTCACTGGGCTTCAAAGGCGTCCAGGTGCCAAGCTGGGACGCGCGCATGATCGACCTGGAGAAGGCCGCGAAATCGAAGACTTATTGCGATGAACTCAAAGGCATCGCCAAGAGTCACGGCATCACCATCACCGAGCTTTCAACGCATCTCCAAGGCCAGTTGGTCGCCGTGCATCCCGCCTATGACCAGGCCTTCGACGGTTTCGCACCGCAGAAGGTACGGGGCAACCCGAAGGCGCGGCAGAAATGGGCCGTCGACCAGATGATGCTGGCGGCCAAGGCCTCGGCCAATCTCGGCCTCAACGCCCATGTCACTTTCTCAGGCGCCCTCGAATGGCCCTTCATGTATCCCTGGCCGCAGCGCCCCAAGGGCCTGACCGACACTGCGTTCGAGGAACTGGCCAAGCGCTGGCTGCCGATATTGAATGCCTTCGATAAGGTCGGGGTCGATGTCTGCTACGAGATCCATCCTGGCGAGGATCTCCATGACGGCGTCACCTTCGAGATGTTCCTCGAGCGCGTGAAGAACCATCCGCGCTGCAACATCCTCTACGACCCGTCGCATTTCATCCTGCAATGCCTCGACTATCTCGACTACATCGACATCTATCACGAACGCATCAAGATGTTTCACGTCAAGGATGCCGAGTTCAACCCGACCGGGCGCCAGGGCGTCTATGGCGGCTATCAGACCTGGGTCAACCGCGCCGGCCGCTTCCGCTCGTTGGGCGACGGCCAGGTCGACTTCAGCGCGATCTTCTCGAAATTCGCTGCCTATGATTTCAAGGGCTGGGCCGTCATGGAATGGGAATGCTGTTTGAAGCACCCGGAAGACGGTGCCCGTGAAGGCGCCATCTTCATCCGCGATCACATCATCCGGGTGACCGAGAAGGCGTTCGACGATTTCGCCGGCGGCGGTGCCGACAAGGCCGCCAACCGCCGCATGCTCGGCATTTAAGGGGGAGGAAGAGACATGCCCATCGAAGGCAGCAAGGATAAAGGCGGCCCAAGAGGCGTCAATGGGGATCGCATTCGCCTCGGCATGATCGGCGGCGGCGAAGGCGCCTTCATCGGCGCCGTGCATCGGCTGGCAGCGCGCATGGACGACCAGTTCGAATTCGTGGCGGGTGCCCTTTCCTCGACACCGGCCAAGGCCAAGCGCTCCGGCGCCGCCCTGGGGTTGGCACGCGATCGCATCTACAGCGATTTTGAAACCATGGCGCAAAGGGAAGCGGCACGCGAAGACGGCATCGAAGCCGTCGCCATCGTGACGCCCAATCATCTCCATGCCCCGGCAGCCCGCGCCTTTCTCGATGCCGGCATTCACGTCATCTGCGACAAGCCGATGACGACGACGCTGAAAGACGCGCTCGACCTGCAGCGCCGCGCCAAGAAGGCGCGCAAGCTGTTGGCGGTCACCTATAACTACACCGGCTATCCCATGGTGCGGCATGCCCGCCAGATGGTGGCCGATGGCGAACTGGGACCGCTGCGTGTCATCCAGGTCGAATACCCGCAAGACTGGCTCACCGAGAAACTTGAAGCGACCGGCCAGAAGCAGGCGACGTGGCGTTCCGATCCGAAACAATCGGGGGTCGGCGGATCGCTCGGCGATGTCGGCACCCATGCCTATAATCTCGCCTGCTTTGTGAGCGGCCTTACGCTCGACTCACTCGCGGCCGATCTGTCGCGCTTTGTGCCGGGTCGCAAGCTCGACGACAACGCCCATGTCCTCTTGCGCTTCAAGGGCGGCGCCAAGGGCATGCTGTGGACCAGTCAGGTCAGCCCCGGCAACGAGAACAATCTGCGCCTGCGCCTCTATGGTCCCAAGGGCGGCTTGGAATGGCATCAGGAACATCCCAACCAGTTGCTGTGGTCGCCCTTTGGCGAGCCGACGCGCGTCATCTCGCGCGGCACGGGGGCCGCCAATGCGGCGGCAGCCCGCATGACCCGCGTGCCGCCCGGACATCCCGAGGGCTATCTCGAAGGCTTTGCCAATATCTATACGGAAGTCGCGGCCGCGATCCGCGCTGCCCGGAACCGGCGCCGCGCTGACCCGGCCGTCCTGTACCCCACCGTCGTCGACGGCGCCCGTGGCGTCGCCTTCGTCGAAGCGGCCGTGAAGTCGTCGGCCCGCAACGCCGCCTGGGTGAAGCTGCCGAAGATTTGAGTGCACCCCCTCACCCCCACCCCTCTCCCCGCCAGCGGGGCGAGGGGCTTTAAGGCCGCGTTCGATTGAACTCCCTCGCCCCGCGATAGCGGGGAGAGGGTCGGGGTGAGGGGCGTTTCACACCATCAACTGGCCACCATTCACCTCGATGACCTGTCCGGTGACATAGCCGGACAGGTTCTCCGAGGCGAGGTAGAGCACGGTCCCCGCGCAATCCTCTGCCGTGCCCAGGCGCTGCTGCGGGATGGTCTTGCGCGTGGCTTCCAGCTTCTCCGGCGTCGAGTGCCGCACATGGAAGTCGGTATGGATCGTGCCCGGCGAGACCGCGTTCACACGAATGCCGTCCGGGGCCAGTTCCCGCGCCAGCGAGCGCGTGAAGGTCGAGATGAAACCCTTGGCGCCGCTATAGATGCTGGAACCCGGGCTGCCGCCGGTGATGGCCGAGACGGAGCTGACATTGATGATGACACCGCTTTTCTGTGCCTTGAACGCCGCCAACGCCGCGCGGCAGCAATGCACCGTCGAGCGCACGTTGAGATCGAACACCTCGTCGATGAAAGCGTCATCTATGTCGGCCAAGGGCTTGCGCCCCACCATGCCGCCCGCATTGTTGACGAGGATGTCGAGCCCACCCAGTTTCGCCACGACCGCATTCACCAATCCCACGCAAGCATCCGCCTTGGCGAGGTTAGCGCCGAACCCAGCAACGGCTTTCTTCTCGGCGACCAGACTGTCCGCCGCCGCCTTGCCGGCATGATAATGGACGGCAACCAGCGCGCCGGCATCGGCCAGGGCGCGCGATATCGCTGCGCCGATGCCCGTCGCCCCGCCCGTCACCAGCACGCGCTTGCCCTTCAAATCGCTCGTCATTTCGATCCCTGTTGAATGATGCCTTCCCAATGCGACATCGGTGTCTCGGCGTAAGTCTGCGCCCAGCTGACATAGCGGGCCGCCAATTCGTCGCCCTTGGCAGCGAGGGCCGCGAAGGCCTTGCCGGCCTCCACGAACTGCCCCTTGCGCCACAGTTCCAAGGCCACCGCAAAACCCGGCAGGTCCAGTGTCGCCGCACTGTCAGCCGACAGCGGCTGATATAGCCGCACCGGCTGGTCACGTCCAACGACGCGGATGAAATCCAGTTCGCGGAAGGCAAAGTCGCGCGCCGCCGCTTCCTGCACCTGCTCGCTCACGACGATCGGAATGTGGTAATGCTTGCCGACCCCTTCGAGGCGCGAGGCGACATTCACCGCGTCGCCCATCACTGTATAGTTGAAGCGCTGCGCCGAGCCGATATTGCCGACGATCGCCTCGCCGCGATGGAGGCCGATGCGGATGGCAATGCGCCCATCTCCGCCGATGAAGAGCGGTTCGTCCTTCAAGGACTGGATCATGGCCAGGCTCGCCCGCACCGCGTCGGCCGCCGCATTCTCCCGCGCCAGCGGTGCGCCGAAGATTGCCAACACGCCATCGCCGATGAACTTGTCGACGAAACCGCCATGGGCCTGGACGATATCCGTCATGCGCCCGAAATAGCGGTTGAGCTCGTCGACCAGCGGCCCCGGTGCCACGCGCTCGGAGAGGGTCGAATAGGAGGCGATATCGGAAAAGAGGATGGTGACATCGCGCAACTCACCACCCAAGGCCGGCAGCTTTTCCTCGCGCACGAGCCGATCGACCTCACTCTTGGGAAGGTAGAGTGAAAACGCCTGCCGCAACTGCCGGCGCGAGCGATCCATGCTGCCCATGCGCAGGGCAAGCCCGGCGGGACCCGCCAGCGACATGGCGATGAGGCCGGTGATGAGCGGCAGGACAAGAAAATAGGTGAAGGCCAATGCGCCGAGCACCGACCACGCCAGCGCCAGCGCGACCCAGATCGGTAGCGCACGCTTGGGCTTCTGGAACAGGAAGATCAGCGCGGCCACAAAGGCTATGGCCGTGATCGCAAGGGCGCGCAGCCATGCCGGCAACAGGGTCAGTGCGCTGCCATGCAACAGGTTGTCGACGGCAGCGGCATGAATGAGCACCCCGGGGATCGTATCGCGCGAGAAGCCGGAGAAGAACTTCTGCCCGATGGCTTCTCTGACGCAACGCGGCTCGTCGCGCTGCCCTTCCGGCAGCGTTGCAAACCTGTTTGAGGTCAGCTTGCGGTCCTCAATGTCAAGGATGCCGCCAAGGATGACGACCTTGCCGGCAAATTGTTGGCGGAAGAAATCGCTGTTCTGCGCCTCCACGCAGGCGGCGAGATCGGCCAGGGAATAGAGCAAGGGTCGCTTGGCCGCGGCGAAATTCAGCAGCAAGGGCGGACGATCGGCCATGGCGGCGGCTGGCGCCCCAATCGCCTTTTCATAGAGTCCGGCTGACAATGTCGGTACCGGACCTTTGCCCGATGCAAAAGCCAGCGGCATCTGCCGCACGACCCCATCTGCATCGGTGAGCGGGTTGACGGCGCCGTGGTTGACGAAATCGTTGCCGATATCCCGCACGGCGACGCGCTGCTGCTGGGTCGGCAGAATGGGTTGGCCCTGATTCTGGGCAAACCCCAGCACAATGCGGTTCTCGTCAGCGGCGCGCCGCAGCGCTTTCAACCAGGGGCGATCATAGCCCGGGCTGATGCTGTCCGCGGTCGTGCCGATGATAATGTCGATGCCGACCGCCTTGGGTCCGGCATCGAGCACTGCCTGCAATATGTCGCCAAGCTCAGGTGTCCAAAGGGCCTGCGGCAGGTTGCGGAAATGGTCATCGCGATAGGTCTCTTCATCAATCGCCAGGATGGCGATTTCGTCGCTGACCTTGGATGGGCCAAAGACCTTGAGATGAATGAGATGCAGCAGATCGATCGACAAGCGGTCGAGCGCCACGCCGTATGTGGTGAAGGAAGCCGCACCGATGAGCGCAGCAACGGCCAATGCCAATAAGACGTTCCGCCGCCCCCGCAAGCCCCACCCGTTTGTCTGAATTCACGCGCTCAGTTCGTCGGGTCGGCCAATTCCAGGACGACGACCCGTTCAAGGGTGCCAGTCTTTGCCGTGGTGGCCGCAGCGTCAACCTCGACGATGAGCGATGTCTTGGCGCCCGTCACCTTGTAGCGGGCACCGGGCTGCATCTCTACTTTGGCGGCTTGGAAGTCGATACGGCCGTTCTCTGGCTTCAAATTCCAGCTCTCGCCACCTTCGATCGGCTCGATCTTCACCGTCTCGCTCTTCTCGGCGACGATCAGCGGCTGGCGGGTATAGACGTGCTTGATCTGGCCGCGGAAGGCAATCGTGGCGCTCTGCTGGGATTCGTCCGCCGTGAGCGCCAGCTTGGTCTGGGTGCATACCGTTTTTTCCCGGGTCACCTTGCCGCCCTCGACCGTGGATTCCTTGGCGCCGATGGTCACCGTGCCGCCCGTGATCGTCTCGCGGGTGCAGGATTTGAGATAACCCAGCACCAGCGTCTGCTGCGGCGCCAGGGTCAGAACCTCGCTCTCATTCAGCAGGTCGAAGGCCTGACCCCGCCCCATTGTCAGTGGCGAATCCTCGACGATGGCGACCGGCTTCGATGCTGCCATCGCCGATGGTGCAAGCAGGATCAGACTCGCCACAGCCAGGCTGCCGGCCATCAAGCATCTGATTTTATTAAACTTGCTCGTCATGTTTAGCATTCTCTTAGCTTCCGGCACGGCCGGCTCAGGTCGTATATAGCCACACGGGCGTGTTAGGCGCTACGGAACGTCGATCGGTTTGTGATTGGGGTCACAACCCAGTGTTGACGGTCTTGGCGCTGGCCGCTAGAAGCGGTATTCGACCACCTGTACAAAAAGAGTAGCAACCGGCTGGCAGTTTGCTAACGCCTTCCGGGGGAACGATATTTTTCACGAGGGACGATCATGGCTCTGTTGGCAAAATCATTCCGGCTGGCGCTGGCCGCCACCGTGTTGTCGGGCGTTACCGCCACCTTGGCGCGCGCCGATGACGAGATCGAAAAGAAGATCCGCGACGAGGTCAGCCGCCGCGTCACCGACGCGATTTCAAAGCGCATCGGCGACGACGTGACCTCCGATATGGATGGCATGCCCGATACCGGCTACACCAACAGCGCCTGGTTGACGCCCTCCTACACCAACATCACCTCGGACAGCGACAGCTTGATCGAGGAGGCCGGCAGCAAGTTCAGCACCGATCTGTGGACGGTTCCGTTCGGTGTCGACCACCGCTTCGGCGACAATCTCTTCATCGGTATTTCGGGCGCCTATGCCAATTCGTCGACCGATATCGACGTCGATGGCAGCGATATCGATTCCGACTTCTACAGCGACACCTTCACCGTCTCGCCCTACATCGCCTATCGCTTCGCGAACTACTTCTTCGCCACCGGCATGTTCTCTTATGCCTATGCCGACGGCAAGGCGACGAGCGACGGCGCCGAAGACGTCGATTCCGACAGCCAGACCTTCTCGGGCGAACTGGCGTTGAACGCCGCGGCGCCCGTCGGCGATTTCATCCTCAAGGGCAAGGCCGGCTGGCGCTATGCCTATACCGAGCTCCTCGATTTCGAGGGCGAAGGCGATGACGACAGCGACGCCCATACCGCGGTGGGTTCGTTCGAGGTCGGCTACAACCTTGATCCCTTCGTGCCCTATCTCGGTATCCAGTACGAGCATGTCTTCCCGGAGAACGTCCCGGAAGTTGACGAAGGTGACCAGGATTTCCTCTACCTCTCGGGCGGCGTGCGCGGTCGTGTGAACGATTGGCTCTCGCTCGGCGCCGGCGTCCGCGCCGAAGTCGTGAACCAGGAGACGAATCAGATCGGCGGCCAGGTCGAGTTCAAGGCCCGCTTCTGATCCACAGGGCGCCAGGGATGGCTTAGGACTGGGATGGCATAAGATGGGGGCGCGGTCCGCGGCGGCGGGCGCGCCCCTTTTTATTGGGACGGTACCAGCGAAACGGGAATGCTCACATGATCGCCCTCGCCCCCTTGCCATCTTTCCTGAAACGCCTAGCGCGGCTATTGCCGCTCTGCCTGCTGCCCTTGGCGGCGCATGACACGCCGGCGAGCGCACAAGACGTCTTCGATGCGATCGGCGATCACCTCTTTGAAAACGTGCTCTACGCCCAGGCGCAGCTCAAGGTCACGATACCTCTGCTGAAACAGACCGGATTCGCCATCGGCACCGGCAGCAACACCTTTGCCCTTCAAGGGAGCGATGGCGCCTATCGCCTGTGGAATCTCCAGGCCGGCAGCCAGCAGGCTGTCATCAAATCTGGGAAAGGGTCCGCCTTTGCGCCCTCCGCCAGCGCCACAACCTTCTTCCTGGGCCAGGCCGATGGCAGCGTGCAGTTGATCGACCCGCACAGCGGCAAAGCCTTCGCCACCTTGGCTGGCAAGGATGGTGCCGTGACGGCGCTGGCGGGGTCACCCGACGATGCTCTCCTTTATGTGGGTCATGCCTCCGGCAAGATCACGGCCTGGCAGCTTGATACCCGCCAAGCCATTTGGCAGGCGGCTGGCGGCGGTGCGATTGCCGCTCTCAGCGTCTCGGCCGATGGCAAGTTCATCGCCATGGCGGAGAGCAGCGGCGGCGTCACCGCCTTCGACGCCAGCGGCAAGCCGACTGCAGCCAAAGGCAGCGTCGGCGCGGCACCCGCCGCCCTGCAGATCGGTGATGACGGCAATATCAGCGCCATCGGCAGCAACGGCAAGCTCGCGCGCATTGGCACCAAGAGCAGCAGCAGCGATCTCGGCGGGCTCACCGCTGCCAGCATCGGCATGACCGGCACCAGCGCCGTCATCCTCAATGGCAAGGAGATGGCGCTGGTCGACCTGGCGAGCGGCAAGAAGCGCCACGAAATCGCCGACCTCGACACGCCGGCGATCGGCCTCATCTATGACGAGGCGGCGGCCAAGGTCATCGTTGTCGATGCCGGTGGCGCCCTCAAGATCTTCGACACCGAGACCAAGGAACTGGTCCTCTCCATCTTCATCTCGGCACAAGGCTGGGCGCTGGTCGATCGCCAGGGCCGCTTCGACGGCTCAAGCAGCGGCCTGCGCGGCATCGCCTGGGCGGTGAAGAAGTCGAACTTCCCCATCACCTCGCTCACTCAGGCCTTCTCCGATCCCGGCATGCTGTCGGCGCTTCTTGATAAGGATAAGCGTGAGCTGCGTGCGGTGCCCGGCAACCCGACCGACAAATACCCGATGCCGCCCAAGGCCGAGATCGAACCCATCTCGACCGAGCTCTCCGGCGACAAGCCCTATCAGCTGATGGTCATCGCCAGCGACCAGGGTGGCGGCATCAAGGACGTGCGCCTCTATCACAACGGCAAGATCGTCGATGTCGGCGCCATCCTCGAACAGAAGGATGCCGAGGTGGACGGCAAGCATGTGCGCGTCATCGGCTACAATGTCTGGCCGGTGCCGGGGCCGAACGTGTTCCAGGCCGTGGCGACCGGCGTCTATGACAATCCGGGCGACCAGGCCGAGATGCGCCAGACCTTCAGCGGCGAACCGCGTAAGGGCCAGCTCAACCTCATCACCATCGGCATCTCCGCCTATGGCAAGCTGCCCATAGAATACCAGTTGAAGGTCGCCGCCAACGACGCCGAGCGCGTCAAGGCCGCGATCTCAACCTATTCGAAAAACGTCTTCACCAGTATCGCCGCCAGCGACTTGACCGATGGGCGCGCCACCAAGGCGCAGATCCTCGGCGCGCTCGGCAAACTCAAATCGGCGAAACCTGAGGATTCGGTCATCCTCTTCCTCTCCGGCCACGGCCTTACCGATGACAGCGACTGGTACTTCCTGCCCAGCGACGCGACCGCCGATGATTCCGACAGCTGGATCTCCGCGACCGAGATCCGTAGCGCGCTCGAAAAATCAGGCGCCCAGCGCGTCTTCGTCATCATCGACGCCTGCTATTCCGGCGGCACGGTGGAGAATTTCTACGCCGTCTCGTCGTTCCAGAAGCGCTTTCTCACCAACGGGCTGCGCAGCTCCGGCATCCAGGTCCTGACCGCGACACGCCGCGACCAATTGGCGCCGGAAAGCGCCGAACTCGGCGCGGGCTTCCTCACCTATCTCGTCGACCAGGCCTTGAAGGGCAAGGGCGATGTCGATCCGAAGGATGGCTGGATCTCCTCGCAGGAAGTGGCAAAATTCACCGCCCAGGCGCTGCCGGAACTCTTCCTGGCGCAGCGCGAAAAGAATCCAAAGGCCTTCCGCTCGGTATATGGTGCCGACGTACAGGAGCCGGACGTCTACACCGTCGGCGCCGATTTGCTCATCGCCAAAGCCAAATAGAGAAGGCCCACATGACCACCACGCAGCCGATCCACATCACCTTCCTCAATGGTGCCGATGTCGAGAAGCTGGCGCTGACCGATGACGAGATATTGGTGGCGGTCGAGGACGCGCTGCGCGCCCAAGGCAACCGCCAGACGGTCATCGAGCCCCGCGTGCACCTGGTGCCGGAAGATTCCGCCAAGGGCCATTTCAATGTGCTGCGCGGTGTCGTAAAGCCGTTGGGACTGGCTGGCGTCAAGGTGGTGGGCGACTTCGTCCATAATTTCGAGCGCGGCCTGCCATCCGAGATGGCAGTCCTCAATCTCTTCGACCCCGAGACCGGCATGCCCAAGGCGATCCTCGATGCGACCGCCATCACCGATATGCGCACCGGCGCCATCACCGCGCTGGGCGCCAAGCATCTTGCCCGCAAGGGATCGAAGGTGCTGGGCCATGTCGGCGCCCGGGGTACCGCCTATTGGAATGTGCGCCTGCTCGACCGGCTGTTCGGTTTCGACGAGATCCGCGTCCATTCGCGGCGCCCGGAAAGCCGCGACGCCTTCGCTGCCCGCCTCTCGGCCGATCTCGGCAAGAAAGTCGTCGCCACCAGCGATTGGGAATCCTGTGTCGCTGGCGCCGATATCGTCGTCGAAGCGTCGCGCTTGCCCGCCCCGCAGCCGATGCTGAAGACCTCCTGGATCAAGAAGGGCGCCCTGGTCATCCCCTATGGCACCATGAGTGCCGTCGAACTCTCGCTCACCGACATCATGGACAAGATCGTGGTCGATGATTGGGGCCAATGCCGCAAGGGCCTGCCCTTCGGAGCCTTGCGCCAGCATGTCGACAGCGACAAGCTGACGGAAGAAACACTGCACGCAGAACTCGGCCAGATCGTCGCCGGACTGAAGCCTGGCCGGGAGCGCGAGAGCGAGACCAACCTCTTCTGGCACCGGGGCTTGAGCCTCAGCGACATCGCCCTCGGCCACGCTCTGCTCGAGAAAGCCAAGCGCCAGGGCCTCGGCCAGAACCTGCGCTTCATCTGAAGTCGCGCAGCCGGCGATTCACGCCACTTGGGTCTTGCCGCAGAACCCGCATGACGACAGGAGAATCGCCGGCCGACGCATTGCGGCACCCTTCTCCGCGGGACAGGACCGTTCGGATGGAGAGGGAACATCTCGCCCGACCTGCCCTCATCTCGCGGAACCCAGCCGCAAGACGATGATGCGTTGGCGCCCTTCGACAAACAAACGAGCTTAACTGCGCCGCCGGCGCAGAAAATCTAACGGCCAGATTTTCTTGAGAGCGCTCAAGGAAGCCTCGATTGCCCGAATGCTGCTGCCACGCTCATATGGGGGTGGCTCGACAGTCATTCCACCATCGATCAACCGATCGCCCGCGGAACGGCACGTCAGTCGCACTCCCGGATCCGCCGTCCTCCGCGGCGCATTCCGGCCTCCCAGAACCAAGCCTTACTTTGGCCGGACAATTCCCCTTGTCCGGCCATTTTTCTATGCCGATGGTGATCCCGTAGAGAGGGCGAGGGGTCTGAGCGCACGCTCGAACCGCGCCCTCAACACTCCGGCAGATTGACCGCGAGGCCGCCGAGGCTGGTTTCCTTGAACTTGGTGCTCATCTCTTCGCCGGTCTGGCGCATGGCCTCGATGCAATTGTCGAGCGGCATGAAATGCGAGCCGTCGCCGCGCAAGGCGAGTGACGCCGCCGCCACGGCCTTGATGGCGCCGATGCCGTTGCGCTCGATGCAGGGCACCTGCACCAATCCCGCCGCCGGGTCGCAGGTCATGCCGAGATGATGCTCCAGCGCGATCTCCGCCGCATTCTCGACCTGCGCCGGCGTCCCGCCCAGGACCGCGCAAAGACCCGCCGCCGCCATCGCCGAGGCCGATCCCACTTCGCCCTGGCAGCCGGCTTCGGCACCTGAGATCGAGGCGTTGTGCTTGATGAGCCCGCCGATCGCCGCTGCGGTGAGCAGGAATTCCGACACCCGACCACGCTCGGCACCGACGCAATGGTCGAGGTAATAGCGGATGACGGCCGGCACGACGCCAGCAGCACCATTGGTCGGCGCCGTCACCACTTTGCCCCCTGCCGCATTCTCCTCATTGACCGCCATCGCATAGACGCTGAGCCAGTCGGAGGTCACATGCGGCTGCGCGAGATTGGTGCCCTTCTCCTTTTCCAGTTGCGCCCGAATGACAGCTGCGCGGCGTTTGACATGGAGACCGCCCGGCAATTCGCCCTGCTGCGCCAAACCGCGTTCGATGCAGCCATCCATTGTCGCCCACAGCTGGTCGAGCCCCGCCTCGAGCTCTGCGCTCGATTGCGATTGCAGCTCGTTTTCCCGCTTCATCATCGCGATCGATTTGCCGCTGGCTTTCGCCATGTCCAGCATCTCGGCAGCGCTGTCGAAGGGATAGGGCCGCGTGACACCGCCCTGGGCACTCGCTTCCGTTTTCACGGGATTAGCCAGTTCGGCTTCCGTCACCACAAAGCCGCCGCCGATCGAATAATAGACCTCGCGCAGCAGCGTGTTGCCGGCGCCATCGAAGGCCTCAAAGATGAGGCCGTTGGAATGGCCGGGCAGCGGCGGCCCGTAATTGAAGACGATGTCCTGCTGCGGATCGAAGCCCAGCGGCGGCAGGCCGGCGGGACGCACGATTTTCTCCGCGTGCAATCTGGCCAGCTTCTCCTCCGCCTCGCCCGGCACGATACCGGCCGGCGTATAGCCGATGAGGCCCAGCGCCACGGCGCGGTCGGTCGCATGACCCTTGCCGGTAAAAGCGAGCGAGCCATGCAGCGTCACACGCAGTCTCGCCGGTGTGCCGCCTGCCGCCCGCAGCTGGTCCAGAAAACGAACCGCAGCCGTCATCGGCCCCATCGTGTGCGACGAAGACGGCCCGATGCCGATCTTGAAAATATCGAAGACGCTCAAAAACATTTGGTGTTCTCGGTGCTTTTTATGTCGGCCGCCAAACCGCAACCGTCCCCTTTGCCACCATGTTAGCGCAAAACGGGTCCGGACGCCCAGAGTCGCAATCCGCCCAAAAACAGCCGTTTGCCGGCGAAAAAGCTCCGTCGGCCTAGGGCAGAGCGTCGGTCAGATAGAGATAGACTCGCTGCCCGCCATGGGAAACCGGTCCGAACGGGGTGCCGAATGGCAGGCCGCAAGCGCCGGCAAGGCTCGCATCATTGGTGATGACCGCCACGCGCCAACCGCCAAAGCGTGCCAGCATGGTCTGGCCAAAGGTCTTATAGAGTCCGAACAGCTTCTTCTTGTCGCCGATGCGCTGGCCATAGGGCGGGTTGGCGATGACAAGGCCGGCAGGGCCATTCGGCGCCGTCACGGCACTCACCGCACATTGGCGGAAGGCCGTGACCTCGCCCAGCCCTGCCCGCGCGGCATTGGCGCGGCTCATCTCGATCGCACCGCCATCACGGTCGCAGCCATAGAAGCGGAAATCGGGCGTTGCTCCCGGCGTCGCCACGCTGTCACGCAGCTTGGCCCAGCTTTGCGCGTTGAATCCCTTCAACTGCTCGAAAGCAAAGGGGCGCGACCGGCCGGGCGCCAGATCCAGCGCCACTTCCGCCGCTTCGATGACGAAGGTGCCCGAACCGCACATGGGATCGAGCACCGGCTCGCCCCCCGTGTAACCGGCTTCCCGCAGGAACAAGGCGGCCAGCGTCTCGCGCATCGGTGCCTTGTTGACGGCCTCCTTATGGCCGCGCTTGTGCAGACTCTCGCCCGAGGTATCGATGCTGATGGTGCAGATATCGTCCTCGATGCGCGCCTTCACGCAGAGTTCGGCCTCGTCCGAAATCGGCGCCCCCAGCGTCTCGGCAATCGCCGTCTCGATGCGCTGTTTCGCTGCCCCCGAATGATAGATCTTGGAATGCTTGCAGGTGGCCTCGACCCGCACCGGCACATCCTTGCGCAGCAGCTGGTCCCACGGCACCTTCCGCGACCGCTTGTCGAGCTGGGCCAAGTGAAAGACGGGATAGGAGATGATCCGCGCAAAGACCGCACTCGCCCCGCGCAGCATCAGATTGGCGCGCCACACCTCCGGCCAGCCGCCCTTCACCGTGACGCCGCCCCCAACGACGGTGACCTCCTTGAAACCGAGATCGCGCGCCTCGCCAGCCAAGGTTTCTTCAAAGCCGGGGATCGAAACCAGGAAGATTTCGAACACATGCCCGAGCCGCGGCACGTCTTCGCGCTCAGGCATCGGCGCTGGCCGCGTCGGCTTGGCGGGCTTACCGCCCTGCGGCCGGCTCTCTGCCCGTGGCCCCGGCTTCCCCGCAGGTGCGGACTTGGCACCGGGCTGCGGCCGTGGCGGTGTTCCTGGCTGTGGGCGACCTTGCGGCCGGGTCGGTTTTCTCAAGCGGGCACCCGATTGCTGCCGAACGTGATGAAAACGCGGCAAATTCAGATTCTGTTGGCCCTCAACCTACGATCAATCGGCAGGTGGGAACAGGCTTTTTAAGGCGCGTCACGCGAACTTCCGCGCCGCATCGATGGCAAGGCCCAGCCCGACGCTGCCGAACAGGTCGCCCGTCACCGGCTTGGCATTGGGGAGATGCCCCAGCACCTGGCGCCGGATTTCCGGCACGGCGGTCGAGCCACCGGTCAGGAACACCGATTGAATGGCACCCGGCGCCACACCGGCGGCGCGGAGGCATGCATCGATCGCCTGCACGATCCGTAAGCCATCCTCATAGACCGCGTGATCCAGATCGCCCTGGTGCAGCACCGTCTCGACGACCGGATCCAATGGAATGGGCAGCGTCACCTCGGCCTCATCCGACAGCGCGATCTTGGCGGCTTCCACGGCGGCGGCGATGCGGTGGCCCTTCCGATCGACCAAGACCTCGATCAACTGCTCGATCATCTCTGGCGCGCTCACCTGGAACAGGATCGAGCGCAGATAATTGATGTTCTGCGGCGTATAGAGCGTCGGGATGCGATGCCAGGTCGCCAGATCATGATAGAGGTGGCTCGGCATCGGCAGCTTCTTCGGCCCGATGAGCGCGTCATAACCCAGATGCGGCATCACATGGCGGATGCTGAGGCGCCGGTCGAAATCGGTACCGCCGATATGGACACCGCTGCGGCCCAGGATATCGGCCGCACGGTCATGGGCCCGCGCCCGCTCGGGCGACAACCGCGCCACCGCAAAGTCCGATGTACCACCGCCGAGATCGACGATGAGGGCCAGTTCCTCCCGCGCCAGGGACTGCTCATAGGCAAGCGCTGCCGCCACCGGCTCGAACTGCATCTCGACATGATGAAAACCCTGCGCCTTGGCGATGCCGATCAGCTCCGCCTCGGCCTGCGCATCCGCCGCGTCATCCTCGTCGACAAAGCGCACGGGCCGGCCGAGCACGACATGCTCTATCGTGTGACCGACATGCTGCTCCGCCCGGGCCTTCAAGTGCCGCATGAACATGCCGATAACATCGCGCATGGCGACGCGCTTGCGCTGCACCAATGTCGTTTCATCGATGAGGCTCGACCCCAGAACACTTTTCAGCGCCCGCATCAGGCGCCCTTCCGTGCCCTCGATATAGGCGCCGATCCCTTCGCGCCCGAACCGCACCTTGTGCTCTTCGTAATCGAAGAAGATGGCGCTGGGCAGCGTCACACTCTCCGCCTCCAGCGGGCAAAGCGCCACGCCATTGCCGGCGGCAATGCCAAGGGTCGAGTTCGACGTCCCGAAATCGAGACCGCAAAAGTTTTTCGGCATCGCAACCCCAACCGCGTGCAAGGAAGGGGCCGAACGGCACCCTGACCAGAACATGGCTTGATAAAAGAAAATGGTATCACCCGACGGATATCAACCGCCGACCTAGGGATTATGATTCCCCTGTACGCCCCGCACAAAGCCGCAGTCTATTTTGGTTCTGTGCCAATATTGTGCCACTCTTTATGTCCAGGTAAAGGACGATCGTCCTCTCCGACAGCTTGCATTTGGATGAAGAGCGTCGGGAGGTCAAGAGCTTTCGCCTTTACACATCAAACAAAGCCACTGAGTCGAAAATTCAGTTGCTTCAATAAGAGTCCCGGTCGGTAAACGATTGTCCGGGATGGTCCAAAATCTAGCGTATGGACGGTCTTGAGATATCGACGTGGAATCTGGGAATGGCTCAAAAATGCCATCGTTCGCGAAGCTGCCCGCCTCTTACCCAATAAAGGCTGCTTGCAGAACCCTTCTTGAGCAGATGGGCTGGCCTGATGGCCCTAAGTGTCCGCTCTGCGGCAGCTACGATCACCTGCGCCTGGAGGCTGCGAGCTGCCGGCCTGGCCTGATCAAGTGCCGCGATTGCAGCCGACAGTATAGCGTGACGACCCATACATTGGTGCATTCGACCAACCTTCGGCTGAGCACCTGGATCGAGGCGATGTATCTCAGCCTCGCCCGCAGCGCCGCATCGTTGGGTTGCGATGAGCGATAGCGAGTTGAAGAGCGGCTACTCAACCTGCTGCTCGTTTCGCATTCCTACCCAGCTACCGACTGGCCAGCGCAGCTGACCGCGGACGCAGGAAATGTGCGAGTTTCGTGTCGGCGGTCGATATGTGGGTCATCCACCAGCTGCTAAGCAGGTTGAGGAGGTCTGTTCCCGCTTCCCGGTGGCCCTGCTGGAAGCGCTCATGGAGTTGATTGAGCCGGCGATCAAAGCCGTCATGGGCGCGCTTGTGTTCGATCAATTCGGGATATTGCCGCGCATTCATCAGAGCTTCTTCATGTGAGAAATGCGTCCGGGTATACTCCATCATGCGCTGGAAGCTGCGCCGGACCGCGGCCCCGTCGGCACCGGATGAAATGGTTCGGTGCAGGTCGTTGATGGTCGCCATGATCTGGCTGTGCTCGTCATCGATCTCCTTCTCACCGATGGTGAGGCTGTCGTTCCACTCGATCAGCTCGCTCGACTCGCTGCCATCGGCCTTGCGCACCTTTTCGAGGAAGCTCGCCACATTCTGCTTCAGGGTCGCCGTTTGGGTGGAAAGATCACCGGACGAGGTCGAAATGTCGGCGGCAAGGCCTGCCGATCGTTCGGCCGAGGAGAGCACCCGGTGGATGCTGGTGGTCACCGTGGCGCTGCCGGCCGATGCCTGCTCGACATTGCGTGCGATTTCGGCGGTCGCGGCGCCCTGCTGCTCGACGGCTGCCGAGATGGAGGATGAGACCTCATTGATCTGCTTGACCGCCTCCATGATCTCGCGAATGGAGGCTGCCGTATCGCCGGTCGACGCCTGCACTTCGCTGATCTGCTGCCCGATGTCCTCGGTGGCCTTGGCGGTCTGAGTGGCGAGTGACTTCACTTCATTGGCGACCACGGCAAACCCGCGGCCCGCCTCGCCGGCACGGGCCGCCTCGATGGTCGCGTTAAGGGCCAACAGATTGGTTTGCTCGGCGATATCCGTGATAAGACGCACCACATCGCCGATGCGGCCAACCGTGGCGACCAAACCCGTCATCTTCTGCCCCGTGCTGTCGGCCACATCGGCGGCCTTGCTGGTGAGTGCCGCCGACTGACTGACCTGGCGGCTGATTTCCTGGATCGAGGCAGCCAGTTCCTCGGTGGCACCTGCCACCGACTGAATATTCGTGGTCGATTGTTCGGCCGCTGCAGCAACGGATGCCGATTCATTGCGCGTATCCGTGGCACCCTTGTCGACGCCCAATGCGGTCGTTCCCATCACTTCCTCGGCGTGACTGAGGCCGTCAAGCACGCTGCGGATCGTCAGTTCAAACTGACCGATATAGGAATTGACCTTGGTTTGCCGGGTATCCCGCTCTCGCTGGGCTGACAACTGCTCCTCGGCCAACCGATCGGCGCGGATCATGCTTTCGCGAAAGATCTCGACCGATTTGGCCATATCGCCCACTTCATCGCCACGATCGATGCTTATGACCGCGACACTGTGGTCACCAGCCGCAAGCTGCGTCATCACAGAGGTCATGCCGGCAATCGGCCGGGTTATTCCGCGCGCGATCAGGACGCCCAACAAAATGGTGATGACAAAGAGCACAGAGGCCGACGCCAGGACATAGAACAGAATATTGCGCGCCTCGCTGCCCAGCGCCCGTGTCTGGGTGACAAGATCGGCAGCTATGTCGGCTTCCACCGTCTCATAGGTCTCGATCTTCTTGGTGACGGTTGTAAACCAGTCGCCCGCCTTTACCCCCTGCGTATCACCCGACTGCAAACTGGCAATCGCAATACCGCGCAGCCGGTCAACCTCCATGGATGCGGGTGTCTTCGGCAATTCGGCGAGAGTGGCGACCAGGGCATCGTCCGCCATCGAGCCGAAACGGTCGAAAAAGGCGCTCTGTTCGGCCATAAGGCCGACGAACTTGCGAAAGAGTTCGCCATCAAATTTGCCGGCGCTGAAGCCAGCGCCGCCCATGGCACGCTCGACGCCCATCCGCTCCTTGCCTTGGAGGAACGCGGCATAGGCCAGAATGGCGCGACCGATGTTGGCATTGTGGCTGAGGGGGGCCATCTTTTCGACGCTGGCGATCAGCCGGCGAATGATCGGCGTATAATAGCCTGCCATGTCGGCGACGCCGGTCTTCAGATCGGTAATGGACTGGCGCATGTCCGATACTGCGGCAAGGGCCGCGACTGCGTCGTCGGCCGGCTGCGCAACAGCCCCTAAACCTTGCATGCCATCCGCGCCGAGAGCGGCCTTCAGCTTGGCGATCTGAGCGTCCGTTGCCTGCCGCTGCGTATCGAGCTCTGTCTTGTACAATCCGCCCTTGCTGCCGAGGTAAATGGCGGACGCACCGCGCTCGCGCTGCAATTCATGGCCGAGAGCACTGATTTCAGGTGCCAGCTCGGCCATGGATTGCAGCTGCCGCATCTCGGCCCACAGACGGTACTTGTCGGCCACAGCCAAGAGGGAGACGGCCAGCAGACCGAGCATCGGGATCAAGAGGGCAATGAGGATCCGTTTGCCGATGCGCAGATCATTGAAGGCCTTAAGCATGGTCCATCTCCGCTTGCCTGGTGCTGAACTACCGACCGATCAAATTGAGCAGGTGTGATTTGAAGTCGAGATCGTGCCGGACGATGATTTCGACAATCTTGCGTTCCATGGTAGCAACGAGGCTGCAACGCTCCGGCTCCGAGCCGCCGGGCTCGGCGACCATCTCGGCCAGTTGCTGCAACATGGCTTCAATTGCCTGATGCTGCCCGGCATGCGCCTCGGCTCGTGGGAAATGGGTGTTGCGCAACATCGCCTCTTCAAAGCGAAAATGCGCGGAGCAATCGGCGATCAATACCGAAAGTGCGGCCTGCACGTCACTCCAGGGCGCACCAGTTTCGACAAGCGCCCGCAGCCGTGCGCTGTCCGCCAACAAGCATTGATGCTGCCGATCGATCTCCGGATCGCCGCTCTCAAAAGCCTCCGACCAGATCAGCGTGATGCCATTGTCGACAGATGAAGCCATGCACACTCTTTCCTCGAGCAGAAATCAGTGCGAGCAAGGATGGCAGAACGATAAACACGGTCATTGAGGCAAATCAACCAACGGATGAATGGCGCCACTTGATAATAATCAAAAATCGTTTTCCTAGTCGTAGGAATATCAGAATGGCCGGGGCGTTGCGCCGATGATGATCGCGTGGCTGAAAAGGATGCCGACATAGAGGCCCATCGCGGCGATCAAGCGTCGCCACGGCAGTTGCCGCACGTCGCCACGCCATCGGCCCGTCATCAAAGCCCAACCAGGAAGCCAGGAGGTATGAGCTGAGAAAGCAAGCCATTGCGACGGACCCCATGCGGCCCGGCGACGGGCATCAAAGAGCAGCGTGCCGACAACGCCATAGAGTCCCAGCGACGCGAATAAAAGCAAATGCGCCACGTCACCATTGGGAAAAAGATGCGCCATCGCCCACAATATGACCGCCCAAAGCAGGGGGTGACGCGTGACTCCGGCAATGCCGGGTGCCCGGGGCGAGAAAGGTCCGGCGGTGCCGCCCAGGCTGAACGGGTTAACCACCCCAATACCGCAAGCGAGCAGCAGGCAGGCGATCGGCATCGCGATATGCGGCACAAGATACTGCCATGGTGCCGTACCCCAGAGCTCGACATAGGGTGCCCGGCCGGCCGATTGAATCAGCCAGTAGAAGATGATCAGCGACAGAGTGCCATAGAGCGCGCCATAGCAGCGGCGACCAAGGTGGTGCCGCAGCATCTGGCGCAAGCGCGGCGAGGCCGAAATGCCATGCGACAGAAAGAACAGTGCCAGCGCCGCCGCGAACTCGCCCCAACCATCCAGGCCGGAGATGATGTTACCCGAGGCGAACAAGCGGCGCTTGCTGCTCGTCGATGATGATGGCCCGTGCCACGAACTGCCGCAAAAGATCGGTGAAGGCATCCCTCTCCTGCAGCATCAGGGTGCCGACCGTCGACAAGCCGTCAGCCACGGCCGCAGATTGGCTGCGCACAGTCACACTGAAGCGCGGGTCGGCACATTGCAGGCTCCGGGCATTGACGATGTGGTTGTAGTTGCCCGTCCGGTCGAAACTGAGCCCGGCGGCGGCGGATGTCGCCATGGCGCCGGAGGACAACAATTCGGTCTCGCGCAAATCCGCACGGTCATGCGGCGCCGACAATCCGATCTGCCAGGGCGATCCGTCGGCCCTGCTGCCAAGCGCCTGCAATTCACCGAGATTGACCAGCGCATGGGTAAAGCCGCGCCCCTGGAGAAGGATGGCGATGCGGTCGCTGATATACCCTTGCGCGATACCATTGAGTGTCAATTGCATACCGGGACGCCCAAAGGTGACCACGCTGGGCGAGAGCGCAACGTTGCGCCAATCGACCAGTGCTTGCGTGGCCTTGAGCTGCCCCTCATCAAGTTCGGCAGCGGCCGGCCCGGCCTTTGCGTAAAGCTGCCAGAGCGGCTGAATGCTGGGATCGAAGCGACCATCGGTACGCTCGGCGAGGGTCAGGGCGAGGGAAAGAAGTTCGACAAATTCAACCGGCGGCGCCGGCAATGTGCCCACCCGGTTCAATTGGCTGATGGCCGAATCCGGCCGGTGCAGGCTGAAGATCCGCTCCAGCCGGTCGATCTCCGCGAGCGACGCAGCGATGGCCTCCATCGCCACCGATTCCGTTTCGGCATAGAGCGTCAAGTCCGCTTCAGCGCCCAATGCCAATCCCTGCCAACGATAGGGCTGCATGTTGGGCACACGGGCTTGCGCCTTGCCCAGCGGCAGGATCGTTGCCGCCGCCAGGATCGACAGGACGCGGCGGCGTGAATAGGTGCGAGGAGTCGACATCGCCGTCTCCCTTAGCTGCCGGTCTCGGGATTCATCGCCACCTTGGCCCGGTCGAAATCGAGGACATGGCCACCGAACTGCGTCGCGAATTGAACGGCCGCATCCTTGTCGGCGAAGGGAACCGCCTCTTTCTCACCCATGGCGCCGGTCTTGCTGCTGCCGACCACATAGAACGCTTTGTCGGCTTCGATCCAGGCGCCGACCTCTGGCTTTTCCCAACTGCCGCGGCCCATATCGTTGACATAGACGGCGCGAAGATCGCGTGGCTGCGCCAACTCGGTGGCGAGGAACATGAAAACCTCGCCGGGCGAAGAGAACCAGACGGGGGCCGCCTGGCCGCGCAGGAACAACTGCCCCTTGGGCCCCTCGTGCTCGGTCAAAGCCATATGGCAGAAATAGGCGATCGAATTGGCATCCGGCTCCAACGGCAGCGGCAATGCGGCGTCCTCTTCCGGCGAGCAGGCGGCCAGCAGCAACATCAAGGCCGCCGCACCGGCCACAAGAAAGGTCTTCATGATTCACTCCTGACAAAACGACGCCCGGCCAGCAGCAGCGGCACGGCAATCCAAGCGAGCAGCGCCACCAGCAATGTCGTGGGCGCGAACTGAGCCTGCTCGCTCAAGCCGGCCATGCCGGAGAAGCTGCGGATATTGTCGAAAGCGGTGAGGTTAAGCAGGCGATAGATATCGGCGGGGTTGGCAAGGAGCAGATAGGGGAAGACCTTGTCGTCGATCCAGCCCTTGGTGCCGATCAACAGACCCATCAACATGAGGTCATAGATGACGACCATGGCGAACCAGATGCCGATGGCGATTCCGGCCGCCGTGCTGCGCTCCCGCACCGAGGCACTGACCCAATAGGCGAGCGCCAGGAAGGCACAGCCCAGCAGAATCGAGCTGATAATGAGATTGGCGAAGGCCTTCCAGGATTGAATGTCGGCATCGCCGCTCATTGCGGCGGCCATCCCGGCCGCGCCATAGCCCACCAATGTGGCGATGGCAAGGATGCCGGTATGGCCCAGGAACTTGCCGACCAGGATCTGGCCCTTGGTCACCGGATAGGTCAGCAGCAGCAACATGCAGCCGCGCTCGATCTCGCCCACGATCGCGTCATAGGAGATCAGCAGGGCGATGAGCGGCATCAGGAAGATGGTGAGGCTGGAAAGGCTGACGACGATGACCGCCAGCGGTTTGACGTCCAACTGGCCACTAGGGGCGCTGCCGAGAAAGGCAAGGGCAAAGCCGAGGCCAGAGAGCAGCAACGTGGCGCCCAGAACCCACCGGTTGCGCAGGCCGTCGGTAATCTCCTTGCGGGCGATGATCAAAATCGCTCTCATGCGGCACCCCCTGTCCGGTCGGCCGGCTGCGGACTGAAATGATTGTAGATCTCGTCAAGCCCCGGATGCCGAATATCGATATCGGTCACCGCCGCCCCGAGCGCCACCAGACGCGCCAGGGTCGTCATTTTATCTGCCACCGGGCAGGCCACCATCAAGGCGTCCTGGTTGATCACGCATGCATCGAGATCGGCGAGATGGGTTGAGAGGGTTTCGGCGGAACCGCGACAACCCACCACGAAACGCACCGGAAGGGCCGCCTGGCTGCGCAATGTCTCCAGCGGCCCGAGACCGACCAGATGCCCGCCCTTCATGATGGCAACCAGATCGGTCTGCGCTTCCAACTCGGTCAGTATGTGGGAGGAGATGATCACCGTCGCACCGCGCGCGGAAAGCTCGCGGATGATGGCGAAGAATTCCCGCCGCGAGTTCGGATCGAGCCCCGTCGTCGGTTCGTCCAGCAACAGGAGGCGCGGCACGCCGAGCAAGGCCTGCGCCAGGCCGAGGCGCTGCCGCATACCCTTCGAATAGGTCTTGACCCGCCGCCCGGCCGCAAAGCTCAAGCCGACGCGCTCCAGCAATTCCGCGCATTGCGATCGCGGGGCGCTTTTGAGATCGGCATAGAAGCGCAATGTCTGCGTGCCGGTGAGTTCGTCATGAAAGGCGACATTCTCCGGGAGGAACCCGATCTGCCGCCGATAGTCGAGACCAGCGAGCGATGGCCTCGCCCCCAGCACCACGAGATCGCCGGCGCTGGGCCGGATCAGCCCCAGGATCAGCTTCATCAACGTGGTCTTGCCGGCGCCATTGTGGCCGATCAACGCCACGGTACGGCCAGGCTCGATCATCAGCTCAACCCCGTCGACCGCGCGATGCGTGCCATATTGTTTCACCAGATGGCTGGCGTGAATGGCGGGCGCCACGCCTGCTGGACCTTGCTCAAAAAGGGTCATTTTCGTCACGACATTCATGATGATGGGTCTGCCTTGCCTTCTTCCCACTTCACATCGGCCGGGATCTCCGGCAACGCGCGTGGCGCGGTTGGCGCCGTCATAAGAGGATGCGAGTCGACGACACCGCCCGGGTAAAGCGCTGGAAATTGGCTCTGCCCGACGCGCAGGATCTCCATGGCCGGGCTCGACATCAGCAATTTTGACAGCGGATAGCGCCACACCACCCAGTCGACGATGTCGTTCGGCCGGTAGGCGGTATCCGCCATGCCGTCGCCATTGAGATCGAAGGCCGGATTGTCGCTCCAGTAATTGCCGCGTCCGTCGATCGACCATTCATGGAATTTGGTGCCGGCATAATGCATCTGGACATGATTGCCGATAAACGCGTTGCCGCCGATGAGATTGGCATCGGATCCCGTCACATGGACGCCGATGCCGCAATCCTCGAAGCGATTGCCGATGAGCTGATTCTTGACCGCCAGATAGAAGAACAGGCACTTGTCGGCGGTCCCATAGATGACATTGTCGCGGATGTCGCCTTTGCGGGCCGAATTGAGCATCAGGCCGTAATCGCGGTCCTTCACGCTGATATTGCCCTTGATGATCAACTGGTCGGAATACATCAGCGCATAGCCGATATGGTTGCCGATCGACACGTTGTCGGAAACGGATCCGCGCTTTGAATACATGTAGTGAACGGCAAAGCGCAGATGGCTGAACTTGTTGCCGGTGATGATGTTATCGCTGCCCAACTGGACGAAGATGCCGTCGCGACCGCCAGTGACGATGTTGTCTTCGATGCGCGAGCCGACATTGTTCCACATGTGGATGCCATTGCCGCGACTGTTCAGCCACAGATCATTGCGGTTGGTGACGACATTGTTGCGGACGATGGCCCGCTTTGGCCCATGCAGACTGATGCCGAACTGATTTTGGTCCAGGCGGTTGTTTTCAATGACCGGGTCGTCGGCTCCCTGGGCGACATAGATTCCACCGTCGATATTGGTGGTGTTGGTGCCCGAGCCGGTGATGGTGAGGTTACGAATGGTGACGCCCGCGGCCTCGATGCGGATAACGCTGCCTTCCCCATTCCCGACCACTTCGGCGCCGTCAGCACCGATGAGCGCGAGTGTCTTGGCGATCAGCACCGGGCCTTGATGGCGCCCCGGCTGTAAATCCAGCATATCGCCGGGAGACGCGGCGGCAACAGCCTCGATGAGGGTGTTGCCGCCGGCCGCCACGGTGATGGTCTTGGCCCATGCACCGGCCGGCATGCCCGCCACCGCGAGCATGATCGCCAGAAGAATGGCGTCCGACCGGCGCATGGTCGCTTAGGCCTCTACCAGCATCTGCCCAGACATCTCCATATGGAGCGCATGGCAGAACCACTGGCAGTAGTAGTAATAGACGCCGGGCTTGTCGGCGACGAAGGTCACCGACGACGTCGCTTGCGGCCCGATCTCCATCGCGACACCGTAATCGACCATGGTGAAGCCGTGGGTCAGGTCCACGACATCGTCGATATTGGTCTGGATGACGGTAACCTCGTCGCCAAGCTTCACCTTGAAGCTGGTGACGCCGAAGGCGGGCGCCGCCGACGTCATGTAGACGCGCACCTTGTTGCCGTCACGGATGACCTTGTTGTCCTCCTCCAGCTTGACGCCGTCCTTCTTGGCCATCTCTCGGGCGTCTTCCCACATCGGGTCGTCGCGCTTCCAGATTTCCAGCGGGTTGATCATGTTGGCTTTCATGATCGTGCCGTCATGCGGTTCGGCGAAGTTGGCGCCGTCATGCACCAGCTTCATCTCGTCGCCCGAGATGTCGATCAGCTGGTCGTTCTCCGGCTTCAGCGGACCGACATTGATGAACCGATCCTTGGAGAACTTGCACAACGCCACCAGCCATTTGCCGTCGGCATCCTTTGTCTCGCTCATCGAGGCGTTGACGTGACCGACCTGGTAGTTCACGTCGAGCTTCTGCTTGATGGGATTGACGTTCTCGCCCTTGAACTGCCGGATCGCCTCGTCGATGTTCCATTTGACGACCTGGGAGTCGAGGAAGAGCGAGGTATAGGCATTGCCACGGCCGTCGAACGAGGTATGGAGTGGCCCAAGCCCCAGTTCAACGTTGGCGACGATGGCCGTCGTCGGCTCGGCCTTGCCGGCAAAGATGTCGTCCAGCTTGTCCCATTCGATCACCGTCGTGGTGGGCGACAGCTTGCCGTTGATGACCACATACTTGCCGTCGGGGCTGGCATTGCATCCATGCGGCGAGTTGGCGATCGGGATATAGAGCGTGTAGGGCGATTTGGCTTGCTTGGTGCCATCGAGTACCGGCACGCCGTTGATCATCTTGGCCTTGCCGTCGGCAACGCCTTTCTCGATCGCCTTGATGTCGAAGAAGACGGCATGGTCGGTTTCGGAGGCAGTCATTTCCTCAACAGTGACGCCTTCCTCGGAATTGTAGCAGGTCGAGGCGGCATACTTGCCCTTATAGTCGGCGTCATTGTTGTCGAGGTTGCCGCTGACGATGACCTGCCAGGCAACCTTCATCGTATCGCCGTCAACCGCCGTGAAGACCGACCGCCACGCCTTGACGTCCTCGAGCTCACGTCCGTCATTGAGGAGCGGAATGCGGTTCTCGCCATTGCAATAGACATAGCCGGTCTTCGGGTAGCGCTGCACGCGCAGACCGTGGATCGAATGCGCATTCGGGATCTCGATGATCTTGTCAACCTTCATCACATCGAGGCGGATGCGGGCAAGGCGGGTGTTGGCCTTGTCGTTGATGAAGACATAGCGACCGTCATAGGAGCCATCCGTGACCGAGGGGCGCGGATGATGGCAATCGCCGTTCTCGAAGGTCTTCATGCCGCGCTTGGCCAGCCATTCCTTGGTCTTGGGCAGCAGGCCCTCGGTCAGGATCTTCAGGCTTTCATTCGTCTGACCCCAACCCGTCGCACTGCAGCGGTTGAAAACCGGGATACGGACAAGCTCGCGCATCGACGGCAGGCCGAGGACGCGCACTTCGCCCGTCTGGCCGCTGCTCCAGAAGCCGACATATTCGTCTAGCTTTCCCGGAGGGACGCTGACTTCGTCCGTTTCCGCAGCGACGGCGGCCTTTGGCGTAGCAAGGATTCCGGCCGCGCCGCCAATGACGGCGCCACCAGCACCTGCCACGGCAAGCGACGACAAGGCGACGCTGCCACCCAATATGTCACGCCGGCTGATGCTGGCATGCCCAGTGGTGTCTTCCGTGTTCTTAGTCATGGTACTCCTCCTCTTTCAAACGGATGCTGTTTCGACAGATTTCGGTACGGTTGGGGCCGCGACCGCAGGGGGTGTTGGGCGCGGCGCCGGCTTCTTGCCGCGACCGGTTTTCTTCAGCAGCAGCGGCGGGCAGGTCGAATCGTCCCAGTAGATGACCTGGCACTGCATGCAATAGACGCATTCATTGGGATTGATCTGGCCCAGCGGATGGATGGCCTGCACCGGGCAGCGCTTGGCACAGAGCTGGCATTCAAAGCCGCATTGCTTGCGCCGCTTCAGCCATTCGAAGAGCCGCCCGCGGCCGGGAATCGCCAAGGCAGCACCCAGCGGGCAGAGATAGCGACAGAAGAAGCGTTCGATGAAGAGGCCGGCCACAAGCATTGCGACGGCCCAGACGACGAACGGCCAGTCACGGATGAAGCGCAGCAGCACGACGGTCTTGAAGGGCTCCACCTCGGCAAACTGCTCGGCCAGCGCGAATTCATTGAGGCTTAACCCGAAGAGGCCGAGAAAGATGATGTATTTGATCGGCCACAGGCGCTCATGCCAATGGAAGGGTATGGCGATCTGCCGAATGCCGATGCGGCGGGCCAGATGGTTGAGCAGTTCCTGCAGCGATCCGAACGGGCACAGCCAGCCGCAGAACGGCCCGCGACCCCAGAAGAGCAATGAAACGGCGGTCGCACACCACAGAATGAAGATGAGCGGCTCAAGCAGGAATTGTTCCCAGCGGAAGCCACCGCTGACCAGGGCGCCCGTGAAGGTCAGCACGTTGACGACCGAGAGCTGCGCCTGGGCCCAGCCGCCGATCCACACCACTGAGAAGACGAGATAGCCGACGCGAAGATACGTGAAGAGCTTGCCTTTCTTCACCAACTCATCCTGGAAGAAGAAGATGAGGGTCAACAGCGCCAGTGACAGCGACAGGATGATGATGTCGACGATTCTGCCGCGCCAGATCTTCTTCCACAGGTCGCTCGCCGGGGCGGCTTCCGGCGTGGTGGCCGCGGGTGTCGCGGCAGGCGCCGCCAGGGCCTCGGCGTGGATGAAGCGATCGGGCAGATGATAGCGCAACGGGAAACTGGTGAAGGCCTTCTGCGTCGGACCCGTCGGGCGCTGCGCCAGCAGCTTGATCTCCCAATCTGCAGTGGGATCAAAGGCGACGCCGTCGGGAATGCGGAAGAGGCCGGCTTCCTTGAAGGTCGGAACGCCGTCTGGCAGATCGCCCATGCGGCGGTAGTCATGATCCTTGAAAAGGATCGAGGTCTGGTCCTGTACCAATTGGAAGCGGTCGAAGATGCCGCCGCGCACGAAGCCGGATCCGCGGAAGGAATAGTCGCCGTTGGCGGCGATCAGGATGGCCTGCTGGCCGGGTTTCAGCCAGTGGCCGAGCCGCTCGAATTCGGCATCGCCCAGCAGGTTGCGGCCGATCCCCTCAACCGACACCATCGACACATAAAGATCGACGAACTGCTCGGTGGGGACGCCAGCGCGGGCATAAGGCTCTGGGCTGCCGACACCGATTTTCTGAAACGCCGCGTCAACGTCGCTGTTAAGAAGATGCAGGCGCCGCACCGACCCGTCGCCCAGCAGCGACTGCCAATCGGCCTTGGCGAAGGGGATATCGACGAGCGAGCGCTTGCCCGTTGCTGCGGTGGCGGCTTCGAAGCCGGCGAGGCCCCGGGCCTTAGCAACCTGCATGGCGGCACGGCTGATGCCGTCATTGATGACAATGGCGGTGACGGTCGCACCACTGATCGCGTCCACCGCGTTTGCGTCGCCGGCGACCTTGGTGACGATGTTGCGGCCGACATAGGAATCGACGAAGGCGGTGAGCTTTTCGGGTGGGATGCCGACCAGCAGGATCGGCTCGTGATGCTCCATCACCTTGGCGCCGCGAATGACGCCGCTCTTGTCCAAGCCCACCAGCAGGCGGATCGGCTTGCCGGAATAGCCGATATCGGCGGTCTCAAACACGTAGCCCAGCAATGCATCGCCCTTGAAGGCGGCCATCGAGGGCGGATTTCCCTCGCGCGGCCCAAAGTGATCGGCGCCTGGGAAAACCTCTTCCGGCTTGATGTCGGCGAGATAGGCGCCAAACCCCTTGGCCAGCGCCGGCTGGACTTGGAGCAGCGCTGCGACAAGGATGCCAAGAACAAGCAGGCTGCGGAGGATACGGGTCATCATGCGTCAAAACTCTGGCCGCGCTGGCGCAGCGGGGGCGCCTGGGCATGTAGGGACGAGCGGAATTGCAGCGGCACGGCCAGATAGGTGATCGGCATGTGCGTGGCATTCAGGCTGGCGGCCAGGCGCCGTTCGCTGGCCGACATGCCGGCGCCCAACAGCGCCGGACCGGCGCAGCAGCCCGTGGTGCAGGCTGTTGCGCAAGCCGGGCAAGGCTGATGCTTCTCGGACTTTACCGGGGCTTTCCCTGGTAGCATCGCGTCCGTACCGGTGAGGCAACGGGACCGCGCAACGACATCGTCGAACGCACTGGCCCGGGCCATGTGGCTGGTGCCGAGGCTGGCGGCGACAAGATTGAGCACCAGTAGCGGCACCAGCAACATGCCGATCGCCAGGCGTCGTAGCCGGAGGGCTGCGAGTATGCGTTCGGTGCCGATCATGTGATTCTGGTTCCGCTTCCCGGTGTTACTGGCAGGCCGCCATGGTCTTCAGCCCCTCGATCGCGGCCTTGCGCTTGGTCTCGTCCTTCATCTGGAACATCATCGCGTTCTTCAACGGCTCGCCATTGACCTCGGCCAGGAACGCCTTCGGATCGCCCAGATATTTGAAGAGATTGTCGTCGTTCCAGGTGAGACCCTTGGCTTGCGCCGCCTTCATCGCCGGTGAGTAGCCCTTGAAGTCCGCCGCATGGAGCGCGGGCTGGCCGGGAATCCCGTGCAGGTTCGGGCCTGTCGCGCGCGAGGGCTTGCTGGCGTCAAGCGCGTGGCAGGTCTTGCACTGGTTGAGGCTCGGCGGCACGGGGCAATCGGCCCGGCTGGCGGAGATGCCGAATGTCAGGACGCCAAGGAGCGACAGTGCCGTCAAACCGGTCTGCAAGCTTGTCTTCATGACCATGCCTTTTGTGAAGGTATATTTGATGTTCATCTTTAATCTCCGTGGCGTTACGCGTGTTGATCTGAATCAATCGGGGTTCAACCGGGCCGCCCGTCGGGGCGCGCCCCGATCAGGATCGGCAGGTATTGCTGGATGAAAATGAGGAAGGCGAGGGACCAGAACAGACCGGCGCAATCAATCAGCGCCGGCTCGCCATTTCCGGCGAAGGGCGCGAGGACTCGCAACAATGCCGCGGCGGTCAGTGCCAGATAGGCGACCGCCGTGGCCCGGCTTGCGATCAATTGCCGCCCGGTATGACCAAGTGACGCACGGCTCATCACCGCCATGATCATCGTGCTGAACGATCCGGCCGTCAGCGCGTGGATGCCGCTCGCCGCCGGCACGAGATCGAAGACAGCGAGACCGGAGAGCAGCAAGCCAACGACGAGCCAGGCGTAGCCAAGGTGAAGAACCCAGACGAGCGGTACGCCGAGCGTGCGCCATCCTTGCCAGCGCAATAACCGCAGCGCATTGGCAAGCGCTGCGATCAGCGCCGCGACCCCGATTATGGTTGATGCCAGATCAAGCCCGGTGGCCAGCAGATGGAAGGCCAGGCTGAGCACGGCCGCGCCATCGACCAGGCGGTGCCCGGTGATCTGGAACGGCACGCCGCTCATCTTCATGCCGCCCTGGGTAAAGGCCGGCACGATGCGCCCACCGATCAGGCCGATGAGGAGGGCAAAGACGGCGATGGCGACGCGCAAGGACCAACTGCCGCTCAGGAACGCGCCCGAAAGCCCGGTCCATCCCCAGCCGTCGAAATGAACACCGGCATTGAGAAAGGCCAGCAACAGCAATATCGCGACCAGAATGCCGTTCCGGCGCCCATTGCGCAGCAGAATGCCGGGACCCAGCGTCAATGCCAGCGCGGGCAGAAAGGCGATGTCGACGAGCGCGAAGAAATCCGGCCAAGGGGTGAAAGCGGCGATACGGCCGGCGAGCCACAGAGCTACCAGCAGCATCAGCTTCCAACCACGGATCGCGGCGCCGCCGGTCCAATTGGGCACGGCTGTGAGCATGAAGCCGGCAAGTGCCGCGGTGGCGAAACCGAACAGCATCTCATGCCCGTGCCACAGGGCTGGCGGCAGTGTCGGCTGCCAGCCCAGGCTTCCGCGCCAGATCGCAACCCAGATCGGCACAGCCACAGCCGCTTGGCACGCCCCGATGAGAAAGAAGGGGCGGAAGCCATAGTCGAACAAGGCAAAGCGCGACGCTTGGCGGTGCTCTGGCTCGACGGCGATGAAACGAGTCTCGGACATGGTGCTGACGACCGGTGCGGCTGATGAGGAACGCGCCGAGATTGAGCCAGGCCCAGACATTCATGCTTGATGTGAATCAAGCCGAGACCATTGACGCACAGATTTTTTCTTTAAATTCTAAATACTTATTGTTCATCAAGCAGAGGCTTGATAAACATCAAGTGTGTGCGATCGATGTATGTGAAACCCCATCGGCGCCTGTTAAGTCTGTAGTCAAATGCGTCTGACAACGACGGTTCGGTGCGATGCCACACTCCTCCGTTAGCCCACTTCTCGATCTGTCCCTCTTTGACGGCCTGTCTGCTGACGCGCGCACCAAATTGCAGGCGCACTGCTTCGTCCAGACCGAGCCGGCCGATGCCGTGCTCTTTGAACAAGGGCAGATGGCGCAATTCCTCCACGTGATCCTGCAGGGTCGTGTGGCGCTTGTTGGCGAAGCGCCGGCGACCGACGGCCGGAGCGCGCCGGATGATGGGGCGATCATCGAGATGTTCGGGCCGGGCGAGGCGCTCATCCTGGCCGCCGTCCTGCTCAACATGCCGTACATGATGTCGGCCCACGTGATGGCAGTGTCGCGCATCGCGTTTGTGCCGGCGACGTTGGTCCGCGAACTGCTCGACCAGGAAGCGGCCTTTGCCAAGGCGACAAGCCTCATGCTGGCGCGGCATTGGCGATTATTGTCCCGGCAGCTCAAGGATCAGAAGCTGCGCTCCGGCGGGCAACGCCTTGCCCGCTATCTCCTGTCGCTGACCCAGGGTATCCATACCGGCCCGGCGACATTTGACTTGCCGATCGATCGGCGCTCTCTGGCCAGCTGGCTGGGGATGACTGCGGAAAATCTTTCCCGCTCCCTGACGCAATTGAAGCCCTTGGGCGTCGAAGTCAGCGGCCGCCATGCCCAGGTGGCGGATGTTGCAACGCTGCGCGCCTTCAGTGCCGAGGATGATCTGCGGTGATGGCCGTTGCCTGGTGCGATAGAACTTGGACGTGACCAGTAAGCGGTGAGTTCTATGCTTTGCCGCAGCCTGACTTCCGCGGCTTAAGCACAAGGAAGCGGGCAGCTGCTCATTCGCGCAAGTCTGCTTTAACTGGCGCGGGCTTCGTAACCCGAAGACAGAGCATCTCATTTCCGGGAAGCGACACTAAAATTTCGTGCCACATCCGACACTGGATTCGATGTCGAGACGTGCCGATATATCAGGCGCTTCTCACCGAGTTTATGTCTAATTTCAGTGGGATGAAAATGGTAGCACCGGACGGATTTGAACCGCCGACCAAGGGATTATGATTCCCCTGCTCTACCGCTGAGCTACGGTGCCACACGCCTGCGCCGGGGTATTGCGCCCGGCCGGTCGGGGAAGCGTATATAGGGGCCCTGGGGGCACTGTCAAGGATTACGCAAACCCTTGGGATTAAAGCGGGATTCGCCTCAATCCGAGAACATCGAGGTGAGCTTCAGAGCCACCCCCATGCTGCCCTCGACCTTGAGCTTGCCGGTCATGTAGCCGAGCGTCGGGTCGAGCTTGCCGGCCATCAGCTTTTCGAGGTTTTCCGGGGTGATGGTGATGGTGGTGTTGGCGTCGCCCTTATCCCCTTCCTCGATCACCGGGGGATGCTCGGTCCCGTCCCAGGAGATGATGCCCTCATCGCCCAGCACGAACTTCACCTTGTAGCCGAGCTTCAAATTCTGCCCGGCGCGGCGGCGCATTTCTTCGACCAGCTCATCGACGCTCATCCGGAACCCCCTCCCCGCTTATTCAGCCTGCCCGCTTATTCGGCAGCGATATCCTGCCCGAGCTTGGCCGTCGCCGCAATCCACCCGCCGCCCAGAACCCGGTCCCCCATATAGGCGACCGCCGCCTGCCCCGGTGCGATGCCGAATTGCGGATCGTTGAGGACGATCTCGGCCGTTCCATCAGCACCGATGCTGAGGCGACCGGGAGCGGCCGCACTCATCGAGCGCAGCTTCACATCGACCGCGACGTCCTCCATCGCTTCGCCCGCGCGACCCAGCCAGTTCATCTCGCGCAAGGTGATGAGGTCGCGCGCAAGGCTCGCTTTCGGTCCCACAATCACGCGCTTCGTCGCGGCATCGATGCGCACGACGTAGAGCGGCTCGTTGTTGGTGCTCTTCTCATTGACGCCGATGCCGCGGCGTTGGCCGATCGTGTAATGGACGATGCCCTGATGCTGCCCCATGACGCGGCCATCGACATGCACGATCTCGCCGGGTTCGGCGGCACCGGGGCGCAGGCGCTCGACGACGCTCACATAATTGCCGTTGGGAACGAAGCAGATGTCCTGGCTGTCCGGCTTGTTGGCAACCTCGAGCCCGAAGCGCGCGGCAAGCGCCCGCGTCTCGGTCTTCGGCAAGTCGCCCAAGGGAAAGCGGAGGTAGTCGAGCTGGGCTTGGGTGGTGGCAAACAGGAAATAGCTCTGGTCGCGCGAGGGATCGCTGCCGCGATGGAGTTCGGCGCCCTTGGGCGTTTCGACGCGGCGCACGTAATGCCCGGTGGCGAGGCAATCACCGCCGAGGTCGCGCGCCTGTTCGAGGAGGTCGCGGAACTTGACCCGCTGATTGCAGCGGACACAGGGGATCGGCGTCTCGCCCTTGAGATACGAGTCTGCAAACTCCTGCATCACCGCGTCGGAGAACTTGCTCTCGTAATCGAGGACGTAATGCGGAAAGTCTAGCCGTTCAGCGACCATCCGCGCGTCATAGATGTCTTGGCCCGCACAGCAGGCACCTTTCCGCGCCAAGGCGACGCCATGGTCGTAGAGCTGCAGCGTCACGCCGACCACGTCATAGCCCTGCTCCTTCAAGAGCGCTGCCACGACGGAGCTGTCGACACCGCCGGACATGGCGACGACGACGCGGGTATCGGCGGGTGCCTTATGAATGCCGAGTGAGTTCATGGGTCGAGCTTATATCACCCTCTGCCTCAAGCGCCCAAATGACCCTTCAGCAAGGCTATCGTGCGCCGGAAGGGGGCGGGATCGGCCTCCAATCCTATCGCGGCGGAGAAATGGCCCTGCTCGCGCACGAACAGGTTTTCCGGCGGAATCCGCCAGTTTTCGGCCATGCGCCGGCCGCCGTCATAAGGGGTGACGTCGTCCCGGGTGCCGATCAGCAACACGATCCGGTCGGGGTCGATGGGCGGGGTCGCCGTGCAATCCGTGAACCTGCCCATGGCGGCTATTTCCGCCTCGCCCCAGCCGGCAAGCTTCGCCGCCTCATCAAGCCGCGTGATGGTGGCAAGCGATGAGTTGAAGGTGAGCGCGCTCACCTTGTCGGTCGTGGTCAGCAGCATCAGCGTGTCTGGCTTGGCACTCTCACGCCATGTCCCCATGCGCTCGGCCAGCACCTGTGCCGTCAGGGCACCCAGGCTGGTGCCGCCCAAGGCGACGCGCTGGCTGCCATGCGCACGGCACCAGTCGATAATGGTCCCAAGTTCGCGCGCCGTCTGGCGGAAATGCGTGAGGCCGGAAAGCGGCGGCCGGCGCATGAAGCTCTCGCCGCCATAAAGCCCGGCTGCAACGCGCCGGTTATGCCCCGGCGCATCGGGCAGCAGGATGCGGCATCCCAGGGCCGCGAGGCTGCGATAACCTCTGAGGTCGCCGCGCATCATCTCCATCTCCATGGCAAAGCCATGGCCGAAGATCAGGCTCGGCAAGTCTTTCTGCTTCCCCTCGTAAACGTGCACCCAGCAGGTATCGGCGGCATCGTCGGGCGACGGGAAGCGCAGCCAGTATTCGCGCACATCGTCATGCGCGATGACATGGCTCATTTCGACCTTGGGCAGGTCGTTAGGCAGCGCAAAGAATGCATCCGGCGCCGCACCCGCCGTCACCTGCTCGAGATCGCCCGGCAGCGGCACATCGACCTGCACCGCCGGCACGCCAGAACGCCGCGCAAACCAGATGTAATTGAACCGATGGCCGAGGTAATTATGCGCCGCCTCGCGCCGGGCGCGTTCCGCGCTGAGGAGATCGTTTCCATGATCGAATGCGGCATCGATCCAGCGCGCTTGTGCTGCGGCGGAGATGCGGCCGAGTTCCGCCGTCTGCTGCACCCGCGCGGCAATGCCGCCGGGCACGGCATGGAGCTTCAGCGTCTTGGCAAAGGCGTCGACATCGCCGGCCCCCGCCGCCGCCCAGCAGCGCGCCGCCGGCAGCAGCCACCCCATGCCCCAGAGGCACAAGGGATCGATCCAGGGTTTTGCAAGAAGCCGCGCTAGGCCGCCATTAGGGCTCATGCGGAACGCCCCTCACCCCAACCCCTCTCCCCGCCAGCGGGGCGAGGGGCTTTAGACCAGCACTCGGTGTAAACTCCCTCGCCCCGCGATAGCGGGGAGAGGGTCGGGGTGAGGGGTTGATGCAAGATGCCGCAAGCATAACGCGGCTTACTCACGTTCCTCGATCCAGGCCATTTGGATGGCTTCGAGGATCTTCTCGTTGCTCTTTTGCGGATCATCCTCGAAATCGGGGATCTCCTGCACCCACTTCCACAGATCCGTGAAGCGCAGGTTCACCACATCGACGTCGGGATGCAGGTCCTCCAGCTCGATGGCGATGTCGTGCACGTCGGTCCAGCGCAGCTTCTTCGCCATGACGAATGGATCCTTCAGCCGACCTGCATGTTGCGGGTGGCGGACGGCAGGCTGACAACGAGGCCGTCGAGCTCTTCCGTCATCTTGATCTGGCAGCCAAGGCGCGAGGTGTGGGTGAGGCCGAAGGCGAGATCGAGCATGTCTTCCTCGTCTTCGCTGGCTTCCTTGAGGACGTCGTACCATTCCGGATCGATGATCACGTGGCAGGTCGAACAGGCGAGCGACCCTTCGCAGGCGCCTTCCAGATCAATGCTGTTGCGATGGGCGATCTCCAGCACGCTGAGGCCCAGCGGGGCCTCGCACTCGACCCGGGTCCCATCCGGCTTCACGAACGTCATCTTGGCCATTTTGTCTTCATCTCCAACTGGAACCCGAACGTCCGGGCCCGAAATCCGTCAATTTGAGGCGTCAGGTGCCATACCCGCTTCGACTTCGTCAAGCCGTTGGCCTTTGAGGGCCGCCTGAATGGCCCGGTCCATGCGTTTCTGGGCAAAGTTGTGGGTCGCCCGGTCCAATTCCTCCATGGAATTGTGCACCCGGTCCCGCTCCTCCCCGGCAATGGCGTCCCGAACCTTCTGCGCCACCCGGTCGATCTCATTCCGTTCCTCTGGCGCCAGCAAGGTGCCATCAGCCTTCAAGGCCGCATTGAGGGCGAGGAGCACCCGCTCCGCCTCCACCCGGGATTCGAGAAGCAGGCGCTTTTCCATGTCATCGCGGGCATAGGTCAGGCTGTCCCGCAGCATGTCAGCCATCTCGTCATCGGTGAGGCCATAAGATGGCTTAACCGCGATCTCGGATTTGACGCCGGTCGTCTTTTCCTCGGCACTGACCGTCAGCAGTCCATCAGCATCGACCGCATAGGTGACGCGAATGCGTGCAGCACCCGCCACCATCGGCGGAATGCCTTTGAGTTCGAACCGGCCCAGTGAGCGGCAGGCGTCGACCGTCTCGCGTTCACCCTGCACCACATGAATCAGCATGCCGGTCTGGCCATCCTGATAAGTGGTGAAATCCTGCGCCTTGGTGACCGGGATCGCGGTGTTGCGATCAACCACCTTTTCGACGATGCCGCCCATCGTCTCGATACCGAGCGAGAGGGGTATGACATCGAGCAGCAAGGTATCCGACCCTTGCGTCAATGCCTTGGCCTGCAACGCCGCGCCGACCGCGACCACTTCGTCGGGATCGATATTGGCGAGCGGCTCCTGCTTGAAGAAATCGGCAACGAAGGCACGCACCAGCGGCACGCGGGTCGAACCGCCCACCAGCACCACGCCCTTCACATCGGCAGCCGTCAGCTTGGCGTCTTCGAGCACCTGGCGGCAGGCGCGCAAGGTGCGGCCCAATAACGGCTCGATCAGGACTTCGAAAGTCCCGCGATCGATCGACTGACGCACATCATGGCCAGCGACCTTCGCCTTGAGCTCGGCGCCCGAGGCCGTGGTGAGGCGCTCTTTCGCGGCACGCGCCGCCTGCAGCAGGATCTTCGCCTCGCCGGAGGTGAGGCCCTCGATGCCGGTACGGCGCATTGCCCAGGCGGCCAGGGCATGATCGAAATCATCGCCACCCAATTGCGCATCGCCGCCAGTCGCCAGCACCTGGAACACGCCCTTCTGCAGCTTCAGCAGCGAGATGTCGAAGGTGCCGCCACCCAGATCGTAGACGGCATAGATGCCCTCGGCAGCGGTGTCGAGGCCATAGGCCAAGGCAGCAGCCGTCGGCTCGTTGACAAGGCGCAAGACTTCGAGGCCGGCGAGGCGCGCCGCATCCTTCGTCGCCGTCCGCGCCGCATCGTCGAAATAGGCCGGCACCGTGATGACGGCCTTCTCGATTCTGTGGCCCAGGCTGATCTCGGCGCGCGCCTTCAGCGCCTTCAGGATCTCCGCTGAAATTTCCACAGGGGTCAGGATCTGGTCACCGACCTTGAGGCGCACCATGCCGCCCTTGCCATCTTCATTGGGCACGACGTCATAAGGGAGCGCACCCGCAAGGCGCTTCACGTCTTCGGGACCGCGGCCCATCAAGCGCTTGATGGACGAGACGACAAAGTCAGGAAACTCGGCCAGATCGTTCAACGCCTGGCGTCCGACTGCCGGTTCCTCATAGGCATATGAGACGACCGACGGAACAAGGCCATCGCCGGTTGCGTCCCGCAACACCTCGGGATGATCCCCGGTCACCATCGCAACCACGGAATTGGTCGTGCCAAGATCGATGCCGATCGCTTGGCTGCGCTCCAAGGCATGCGGTTCCGGCGTCTCGCCGGGTTCGTGAATCTGCAGTAACATCAGTCTTCCAACGCCGCGCGACGCAGGCGCGCTTCTTCCAGGAATTTCCGCAGATACCGCAGACGCAGCACCGCTCGGTTGGCGGCGTCCAGATCGTCGGCGGCGAAGGCCTTCGAGATCTCGCTCAGCATCTCAATGGCATCCCCTGCCGCGGCGACGGTGAGTTTCTCGATCGCCTCGGCGCTCTCGGCCTCGGACAGTGCCTCGCGCTTTTCCATCGCCTCCATCAGGAGCGCTGGATCATTGACGGTCTTGTCGGCGGCGGCCTCCGAGACGACGCCTTTGAGGCGGAGCAGATAAGTGGCGCGCTTCAGCGGGTCGTCGAGTGTTTCATAGGCCTCGTTGAGCGCCACTGCCTGGGATTCGGCGATGGCGCGTTCCTTGGCCGGTTTGCCCGCGAAGCGGTCTGGATGCAGCACGCGCTGGAAGCCGAGATATTGCTTCTCGAGCTTGTCGTCGTCGATATCGAAGCTGGGGGTAAGCCCGAGACGCGTGAAGTGATCGGTCGAGCCTGGCGCCTGCACGGCGCCGCAGGTATGGCAAAAGAGGGCGCGGCTCGCTACCGGTCCCTTGCAGGACCAGCAGGCCACAAACTCCGACCCGGCGCTCCCTGCCCCGCCGATGTTCTGGACCACAGACATGATACTCGCTCAGACGTGGAAGGATTCGCCGCAGCCGCAGCGTCCCTTCTCGTTCGGATTGCGGAAGACGAAGCCGGATTGCAGCTTCTCTTCCACGAAATCCATCTCGGTGCCGAAGATGAACAGCGACGCCTTGGGATCGATCAGGATGGTGACACCTTCCTGCTCGACCGACTCATCGGCGGGACCGCGCTCGTCGGCATACTCGATCGTATAGGAGAGACCCGAGCAGCCCTTCGAGCGCACGCCGATGCGGATGCCGACCGACGGCTTGCCGCGCTTGGCGAGCAGTTCCTGCACGCGCGCAGCCGCCGCCGGTGTCACGGTCATCGCGGCCGGCTTCGGGCGACGCGCCGGCCGAGCGGCTGGTGCCGCTGGGACCGGCGCGGCCTGAGCCGGCGTGTCTGCCGTTCCGTTTGCGGTGGTCGCGTCGCTCATTCTGCAGCCTTCTCCGCCGTGCCGGTCTTCTCGCGGTAATCCTTGATTGCCGCCTTGATCGCGTCTTCGGCGAGGACCGAGCAATGGATCTTGACCGGCGGCAAGGCCAGGTGCTGCGCGATCTCGGTGTTCTTGATGCTCGCCGCTTCGTCGAGCGTCTTGCCCTTCACCCATTCGGTCGCAAGCGACGACGAGGCAATGGCCGAGCCACAGCCAAAGGTCTTGAACTTGGCGTCCTCGATGCGGCCGTCGGCGCCGACTTTGATCTGCAGCTTCATGACGTCGCCGCAAGCCGGCGCGCCAACGAGGCCCGTGCCGATGCCTGCTTCTTCTTTGCCGAAACCACCGACATTGCGGGGGTTCTCGTAGTGGTCGACGACTTTTTCGCTATACATGATGTGCTCCTTTGAACTCTTCCAATGCCTGGCTGATTAGTGCTCGGCCCATTGGATCGACTTGATATCAATACCCGCTTGCGCCATTTCCCAGAGCGGGCTCATTTCACGCAGGCGCTGCACCGCCTGGACGAGATGCTCGACGGCGTAATCCACTTCCTGCTCGGTGGTGAAGCGGCCGATGCCGATCCGGAGCGATGTGTGCGCCATCTCGATTTCGACGCCCAGCGCGCGCAGCACGTAAGAAGGCTCCAGCGACGCCGAGGTGCACGCCGAACCCGACGAGACGCAAAGATCCTTGATCCCCATCATCAGGCCCTCGCCTTCGACATGGGCGAAGGAAAGATTGAGGTTGCCCGGGATGCGGTGTTCTGCATCGCCGTTGAGATAGACCTCGTCGAGCTTGGCGCGGATACCGTCGAGGAAACGCTGCTGCAACTTCTTCAGACGCTCGCTCTCGGCGCCCATTTCCTTTTCGGCGATCGCGCAAGCCTCACCCAATCCGACGCAAAGCGGGGTCGGCAGCGTGCCGGAACGGAAGCCGCGCTCCTGGCCGCCACCATGAATGAGGGCTTCCAAGCGCACGCGCGGCTTGCGGCGAACATAGAGCGCGCCGATGCCCTTGGGCCCGTAGATCTTGTGGCCGGAGATCGAGAGCAGGTCGATGTTCATCGCGTCGACATCGAGCGGAATCTTGCCCACGGCTTGTGCTGCATCGGTGTGGAAGAACACGCCCTTCTCGCGGCACAGCTTGCCGATCTCGGCCAGCGGCTGGACGACACCGATCTCGTTGTTGACCGCCATGATCGAGACCAGCACCGTCTGCGGCGTGATCGCGTTGCGCAAATCGTCGAGATTGATCAGGCCGTTCTGCTGCACCGGCAAATAGGTGATCTTGAAGCCTTCCTGCTCGAGATGGCGGCAGGAATCGAGCACGCATTTATGCTCGGTATTGGTGGTGATGATGTGGTTCTTCTTGTCCTTGAAAAACCGTGCCACGCCCTTGATCGCCAGGTTGTTCGATTCCGTGGCGCCCGAGGTGAAGATGATTTCCTTCTCGTCGGCCTTGATGATGCTGGCGATCTGGGCGCGCGCCTTTTCGACCGCCGCCTCGGCATCCCAGCCGTATTTGTGGTTCCGGGAATGCGGATTGCCGAAATGCTCGGTGAAAAACGGCAGCATCGCCTCAACCACGCGTGGATCGCAGGGCGTCGTCGCCTGGTAATCCAGATAGATCGGCAGCTTGGGCAGATTCACACCCGCATGCTCCTGGTTCGCCGACTTAATATTCTGGTTCGCGATATTCATGATGACCTGTTCACCCTTCCATTCACTCAAGCGGCCGAGATGCGAGCATCCGCCGCGTCGCTACTGCGCGCCGGCCCTGTGCGCTGCACGCGCCCCCAGGCCGTTACAAACTGATTTATGTCTTCCGCCGAGTTCTGCCAGCCCAGGCTCACGCGAATGGCTGACCCCGAGGTCGCAGCGTCAAAGCCCATGGCCGAGATGACATGGCTGGGCCGCACCTTGCCGGACGAGCAGGCAGAACCGGCCGAAATGGCGATGCCGGCCAGATCCATCGCCATCACCAGCGTTTCGGCAGTCTTGGTGCCGCTGGCAAAGCAGCTGGTGTTGGGCAGGCGCTGGGCAGCGCGGCCGAAGATCGTCACCGGCTGCCCGAAACCCGCAAGTTGCTCTTCCAGATGATCGCGCAAGGCCGCGATCCGGTCCATGTCGTTGAGCGTTGCCGCTTCATGCGCCGCGGCACCGAAGCCGGCGATGGCCGCGACATTTTCGGTGCCGCCCCGACGGTTGCGTTCCTGCCCACCGCCCTGCACGAAGGGCTCGACCGGCAGATCGCCGCCGAGGATCAGCGCACCGACACCTTGCGGTCCGCCGATCTTGTGGGCGGAAAGCGTCAGGAAATCGACGCCGAGTTCGTTGATGTCGACCGGTATGCGACCCGCCGCCTGGATGGCATCGCAATGCACCAGCGCGCCCTTCGACTTGGCGACGCGGGCAATCTCGGCCACGGGCTGGATGACGCCGGTCTCGTTATTGGCGAGCATCACCGAGACGAAGGCCGGTCGTTCGGCCTTGTCGATCAGGTAAGCAAGGTGCGCCATGTCGATCTCGCCATTGCGGCCGACGCGGGCAATCTGCGCGCCGGCAAGGCGCGCGGGACGCAGCACGGATTCGTGTTCGATGGCACTGACGATGAGCGGGCGACCCTGACGCGCATGGAGCGCCAGATTGTTGGCCTCGGTCCCGCCGGAGGTAAAGGTCACCAGTGCGGCGCGCGCGTTCACCAGGCTGGCGACCGCGTCACGCGCATGATCGACCCAGGCGCGGGCACGGCGGCCAAAGGCATGGACGGAGGACGGATTGCCGACCTCCTGCAACGCGGCCGACATCGCCGCCAGCGCAGATGCGCGCAGCGGGGCGGTCGCATTCCAGTCCATGTAGACGCCGCGTGTCATGATCTTGCCTGCTTACTCCGCCGCCGCAGCCGAGGATTCGGCCGGCTGTGCAGCGCCGTTCGTGGCGGGGGCTGCCGTCGCGCCGTCGACCTTGTGAGCGGTCCCCAGCACGCGACGCTCGACCACATCGGCAAGCGAGACCGAGCTGAGGAACAGATGGATCTGGCGCGACAGCTCTTCCCAAAGATCATGGGTGAGGCAGCGCGACTTGTCGGAATGGCAGCCGGTTGCCGTGTTGGGCTTGCAGCGCGTGGCGCGGATGGGCTCGTCGACGGCAAGAATCGCATCGGCAATGCGCGTATCATCGGCAGGCCGCGCCAGCAGATAGCCGCCGCCCGGCCCACGAACCGATTTCACCAGACCGGCACGCCGCAGCTTGGCGAACAGCTGCTCGAGATAGGAGAGCGAAATCTCCTGCCGGCCCGAAATATCGGCCAATGATACGGGCCGACCCTGGCTGTTGGTCGCAAGGTCGACAAGCGCCATGACGGCGTAGCGGCCCTTGGTGCTCAATCTCATGACACGTCTCCTAAAGCTTTATCAGTTACGGCCGAAGCGGCGCACGTCACCGGTTTCGTGGCCGTTACCGTCCGTCGGCTGACCGGCGGTGCCGGCAGCAAATCCCTGGTGATCACTTTCCAGCGCATCGATGCGCGATTGCAGGCGCGAGATCTGGTCGAGCAGGCCTTCGATCGCGCGCGCCACGGGATCGGGCAGATCCTGCGTCGGCAGGCCATAGGCCGCAAACTCGCTGCCGCATTCCTTCGGGACAACGATGCGGGCCGGCACGCCGACGGCGACCGAATTGGCCGGCACCGATTTGATGACGACGGCATTGCCGCCGACACGGGCGCCCTTGCCCACGGTGATGTCGCCCAAGACCTGCGCGCCGGCACCGATGATGACGCCGTCTTCAAGGGTCGGGTGGCGCTTCACATTGACCTGGGCCGCCGAATTGATGGCCGGGGAAATGCCGCCGAGCGTCACGTCGTGATAGAGCGTCACGTCATCGCCAACGACCGCCGTCTCGCCGATCACGACGCCCATGCCGTGGTCGATGAAGAAGCGCTTGCCGATCTGGGCGCCGGGGTGAATCTCGATACCCGTGATGAAACGGGAAAATTGGGAAATTATTCTGGCAAGGGTCGGAAAACCGGCCAAATAGACCGGTCGGGCCAGACGATGCAGCAGGATGGCATGGAAACACGGATAGGTGAGCGCCACCATCAGCCGCGACCGCGCAGCGGGGTCCCGGGACTTGATTGCGTCGAGCTCAGCCGCAATGTTCTTGAAAAACATCATCGCCATCGTGTTTATTAGCGCGCCGCCGGTTTCGGCCAATAGCTGATCAGCAAACTCAACTATGGGCCCGGGAGACGACGGAGGTCACCGCTCGCAGGTGATATAATATGCCTGACTATGCCGATCAAGTATTGATCGTCTGACAAAAGGGTTCTGGCCGGTTGTTCTCCACGCATGGCTGTCAACTAAGGCTTTATCCGACCCTCGCCAGTCACCCCGTAACATGCTGATATATAGCGCTTATTGGACAAAAGATGCCTGAGATCATTATGAACGGGCCGGAAGGCCGGCTTGAGGGCCGCTATCAGCAGGCGAGCACCCCGAATTCCCCTATAGCGCTGATGCTACATCCGCACCCGCAGCATGGCGGGACGATGAACAACAAGGTCGTCTACAGCCTGTACCAGACCTTCCAGCAGCGGGGATTCTCGGTCCTGCGCTTCAATTTCCGCGGCGTCGGCCGCTCCCAGGGCAAGTTCGACCGCGGCGAAGGCGAGCTTTCGGACGCCGCGGCGGCGCTCGATTGGCTGCAGACCTGGAACCCGAATGCCCCGCAATGCTGGATCGCCGGTTTCTCGTTCGGCGCCTGGATCGGCATGCAGTTGCTGATGCGGCGCCCGGAAATCTCCGGTTTCATCTCGGTGGCACCGCCTGCCAACATCTATGACTTCTCGTTCCTGGCCCCCTGCCCGTCTTCGGGCCTGGTGATCCAGGGCGATCAGGATTCGGTGGTGCCGCAGGAATCGGTGCAAAAGCTGGTGACCAAGCTCAGCCACCAGCGCGGCATCAAGATCGACTACCAGATCGTGCCCGGCGCCTCGCACTTCTTCACCGAGCATCTGGACCAGATGACCGGGCTTTGCAACAACTACCTCGATACTGCGATCCCGGAAGCGACCGCGAAAGCCCGCGCCGGCAAGTGATCTTCGATGCCGATCTCGGCGGGTAATCCCTGGAACAGGCACGGGCAGCGACGCGCCCCCTAGCGCCGGCTTTCCTGCCGACGCCAAAAGGAGATCGCTTTTCCTCGCGACCCTGAGGGGATCCGCTTTCCCTTGGATCCGGGGGGATCGGCTCTCCCGCGCGACCGGGGAGACTGCGTATCCATGCAGCCCGATGGGGCATCGCTTGACCCGTCGCGATCCAAGAGGGATCCGGCCGTAACCCCGCCGTACCTCGGGGGAGCCGGTTCGCAAACAGGCTCAAAAAAAGCGCGCCGCTCAGGCGGCACGGGGTGGGTCCGGCCTGCGCTCCAGACAAAGAGGGAGCCTGCACCGGTGACAGCCGAACTGTTCCAGGGTGGTCAACATTCAGGAGCGCGCAAGGATCATAGTATCAAATTCCCATCGCCTCGTCAAGAACATAAAGGAAACACGCCAGTTCGGCCTGGCCGGAAAACGGGACGGCCGACAAGGCCCCCCCCCCCCCGCAAACCCATTGCCGCGGCGCAGAAGAATGACAGACTTAGGTTCGCGTCGCCGGCACCCCTGGTGACAGGGCGGCGCCTCGCCGACGCGCGAGACGGGGGACGCTGCGGAAAGGTGCGATGAGCGAGTTCGACGATTACACCAACCTCAGCGACCCGACGACCGATGACACGGCGGCACTCGGCGATCTCGCGCAGCTGCTGCGGCTCTGGCGCGAGCGGTGCGAGGCCGGCCGGCTGCCGGCACGCGCCGCCTTCGACCCCTTCGACATGCGCAAATTGCTGGGCCGTATCGTGCTCCTCGACGTCCTCGAGGCGCCGCTGCGCTTTCGCTTTCGGCTGGTGGGAACCGATTGGGTGGCGCGGTTCGGGCTGGACCCCACCAACACCTTCGTCGACGATTTCCCGCGCGTGCAATCGCGTGCCTTCATCAGGGACGTCATGACCAAGGTGGCCACGGGGCGCCAGCCCTTGATGGTGCGCCGGTCGGTCATCATCGAGGGCGAGTACTTTCGCTATGGCATGCTGTTGCTGCCATTGGCGACGGATGGCAGCACCGTCGACATGATCATGATGGGCTTCGATTTCCCCGACACGTGACCCCGCCGCAGGGCATGGAACGACGGGGGGCGCCGTCAGGGGATCGGCTCGACCCGCTCGTTGACGACGACCTTGAGCGTGCGCTCGCGGTAGAGGACGAAGAGGCCGCTGGCGATGATGATGAGGCTGCCAAGGATGATGGGCGGTGTCGGCGCATCGCCGAAGAAGATCCAGCCCAGGATCGTCGCCCAGACGATGGCGGTGTATTGAAAGGGCGCCAGCAGCGAGGCCGGCGCCAGGGCGAGCGCCTTGGTCACCAGCATGAAGCAGCCGCAGGCGACCAGCCCCACCAACGCCATGAGGGTGAAATCGAGCGGCGTCGGCATGATCCAGTCGAAGGGTGTCGCCACCACGCCGAGGATGCCGCAGCCGATGAACTGCCAGGCGACCAGCGTCACCCAATGGCAATCGCGCAAGCGCCGCGTGATCACCATCGCCAGGGCAAAACACGCCGCACCCGAGAGGGCGACGAGGGCCGAGGGCGAGAACGCGGCACTGGTCGGCTGCAGGGCGATGACGACACCGCCGAAGCCGACGATGATGGCGCCCCAGCGCTTCAGCCCGACCTTTTCATGGAGCAGCAAGGCCGACGCCGCCGTGATGATGAGCGGCGCCGACATGTAGAAGGTCATGACGTCGGCCAATGGCAGCGCCTTGGTGGCGAAATAGAAGGAGAAGCTGTCACCCGCCAGAAGCAGGATGCGCACCACATGCAGCCACCCCTGCCCCGGCGGCAATTTGAGCGTCGCCCCGGTCGAGCGCATCAACCCAAGGATGAGCACAATCGACCCCAGCGAGCGAATGAGCATCAGCTCGGCGACCGAGTAATCGGTGACCAGCCACTTCCCCAACGCATCATTCGCCGCGAACAGTGCGACGCCGGCGAGGTAGAGGAAGATGCCGCGGGTTTGGAGGGTCATGGGGGCCGAATGCTTGCTATAACGACGGCTTGTTTATCCGATATGCAATGCGAGGACCATCAGGTTTCGTGCAAAGGCTTGGGACACTATCGCTTACCGCTATAGCCCGGAAACGACACGCATGAGCTCACCTGAGGAATGGCGGCTTGTAGCTTGACATATTGCGTATAAGCGACGACACGAAGGCATTCTTCAGGCTGATATACTCGATCCCGTGCGCACTATTGAATGAAAATGCGTCATCGTTCCCGTCTGCCGCAAGCACTATTGGTCCGGAGAACTCTCCGCGCCCCAGAAGCCTCCAGCGGATGAAGACGCAATAGTAGTCTGACCGAAGCGACAAAGGTTCAATTTTCTTGAGATCAAGATCGGGCATAGAATTGTCGACGGGCGTTATGACGCTTACGAAAGTGTCGCCGGATTTTGCTCCGCGACGACCCGCGCTATTGAGTTGGGTGACTTGTACAATGCAGTGCTGCCCAAATGATTTATATTTGTAGATTATTGGTATGATGTTTCCTTGGAAATTTTCGGGAGATACCGCCTCTATATCAAACATTAGATAGGTTACTTCATCGACATACCGGAAGCTGCCTTGCGCCCAATATATCAATTCGAGCCCGTACCCAGAAAAATGCTTAAGCGTGCTTCCTGTATGAACCTCACTTCCTAATAGAATTGCTGCCTTAGCCAGCATCGCCGAAATTGCCCGCTCGGCAGGATCAACCAATGTGGCGCTGAAATGTGACATTGCTCTCGGCTGCGCGGAGATCCATGTGCTCGCACCAGAACCGATGGCGACATCGCCGATGGCTTCGATTTGCCTATGGCAATCGCTGCACCATCGAAATGCAGTAGGGGCGTCTGAGCCAACCCATCCGACAACTTCCACCACGTTGGAGCCAAAGTCATGAAGAGTCGAAAGAAACTTTGATAGTGATGCGAAGGTGAAAGGAGTAATTGGCTGATACTCCCTCAGTTCGCGAATAAGTGTGCGAGCGCCAATAGTGGATCCCGACCAGCCCAAAGCGAGTTCTGGCCGAACAATTGAGATCTTTTTTCGCAAGCCAGATATTTTCCACGCGGCGCCTGCGGGCATCAAACTCGGCAGCCTGGGTTGAGTTGGCACCATCATGTGCGGCACTGTTGTACCCTTGCTGCTGACAATAAAGTCACCTGCCAAGACGGGCACTTCGAACAGCTTTGTCGCGACAACAAGAGTCATTGGCCGGACGCGGGTTTCTAGAAAATTGAAAACGACAATCAGGATGATGCCGCGAGTTGTACCTTCATCATAAAGTATGCTCTATAACTATTTTTGAGAGCAACTTGCATCTACTCCCTAGAATTTGTCTCATACCGTCCCTCTCCTCCGGTACGGCCGCCTAGACTCGGTCGAGGTAGAGGTAGTGGTGGCGGAAGGGCGCGCCCGTGGATTTGGCACAGATGTGGTCATCAAGGGTGTTGGCGCCAATGCTTCGGATGCCGGGGGCGTCACTCGCCGATGTCAACTACCGACATACCAACTGCACGTTGCCAGACTGTCGAAGAAAGAAACTCGTGGATCCCCCGCCTTCGCAGAGGATGACGATGGTGGAGGTGGGTGCATCGGCCCTCTGTCGTCATGGTGGGGGACGGCCGGCCATCCGCGCGTTGGGTGTGATGGAAGGAAGCAATTCGCGGATGCCCGGGCCAAGCCAGAGCATGACGGTGGGACGTGGGCTGGCGGTCTTCACTTACCCCCTCACCCCGACCCTCTCCCGCGAGGGGAGAGGGAGGGAGATTATTTGCGGCGGGAGTCTTCGCTTACCCCCCTCCCTGCCCTCCCCCTGAAGGGGGAGGGAAATAATGAAAGGCCACCTCCTGAATGGAGCGGGTTTTCATCCAGCCCGACGCATCTAAAACCCGCACACCCCGCCGCCGTCGACCGAGAGGATGGCGCCGTTGACGAAGCTGGCTTGCTCCGAGGCGAGGTAGAGGATGGTGTCGGCCACCTCTTGCGGTGTCGCCATGCGTTGCATGGGTGAGCGGGCGTGGGCGCGGGTGAGGTAGGTGGTGGCGTTGCCGCTCGCCTCGGCCGCTTTGGCGATCATGTCGGTATCGACATTGCCGGGGGCCACGCAGTTGATGCGGATGTCGCGGGCGAGTTCCAGCACCATGGCGCGCGAGAGGTTGATGACGGCAGCTTTTGATGCCGAATAGGCAGCCCCCAAGGGATAGCCGATGAGGCCGGCGTCCGACGCCACGTTGACGATGTTGCCCTTGTTCTTCCTGAGTTCAGGGAGCGCCGCCTGCGAACAGAAGAAGGTGCCGGCGACATTGGTTTCCATGATGCGGTCCCAATGTTCCTGGTCGATTTCCTCGACCGGCACTTCGGCGAAATAGCCGGCCGAGTTCACCAGGATATCGAGACCGCCCAGGGCAATCTCGGCCGCCGCCACGACCTTGGCGCACGCGACGCGGGAGCCGATCTCGCCCAGCGCGGGCACGATGCGGGCATCGGGATGGGCACGCGCGAAGGCGTCATAGGAGGCTTGGGAGCGCGCGCCGATGGCGACATGGGCACCTTCTTTGAGGAAGCCTTCCACCGCCGCCGCGCCGATGCCACGGGCACCGCCCGTGACCAGAACCCTTTTGCCCGCAAAACGCATCGTCTTCCCCTGCCCCATTCTGTCGGCCCGACCTTGCCGCCAGCCCATTTCCAATCGCTTGATGAAACGGGACGGCGCGCGACCCGATGCATCAAAATCCAGGTTCGGTTCGATGATCCCATGGCCGGAGGTAAAAATCGACAATGTGGAGACGGAACGATGAGTGCGGCGGCAAGCGCGGCGGTACATGCGGATAAGGCGGGCATCCGGATCCGGCGTCTTGCGGGCCGCATCGGCGCCGAGCTTTCCAATATCAAGCTCGACGGTACGATCACCAGGGAGCAGGTCGAGGAAATCCGCCGCGCCCTCCTCGCCCACCGCGTCATTTTCTTCCGCGACCAGGAACAGTTCAGCGACACCGACCAGGAGCGCTTTGCCAACATGCTGGGCGGGCTGGTGCCGCATCCGACCGAGACGGCGCTGACGGGGTCGATGGGCATCCTGGAACTGGATGCCGCCGCCGGCAACGGCAAGGCCGATGTGTGGCACACCGATGTGACCTTCGTCGACGCCTATCCGCGCTATTCGGTGCTGCGCGCCATGCGCATTCCGGAGGTGGGCGGCGATACGCTGTGGGCCAACACGGTCGCGGCCTATGACGACCTGTCGCCGCAATTGAAGCAGCTCGCCGAGAGCCTGTGGGCGGTGCATTCCAACAAATATGATTACGCCGCCCAGCATGCGGCAGCGACCCCGGAGGAAGCGGCGCATTACGAGAAGGTGTTCGCGAGCCAAGTCTATGAGGCCGAGCATCCGGTGGTGCGCATCCACCCGGAAACCGGCGAGAAGTCGCTGGTGCTCGGCTATTTCATCCAGCGCTTCGTCGGGCACAATCACGTCGACAGCAATCTGCTGTTCACGCTGCTGCAGAACCATGTGATCCGCATGGAGAACATCGTGCGCTGGAACTGGCGGGCGGGCGATGTGGCGATCTGGGACAACCAGGCCACACAGCATTACGCGCTCAACGATTACGGCAAGGCCAACCGCACCATGCGCCGCGTCACCATCGCCGGCGAAGTACCAGTCTCCGTCGACGGCCGCCACTCGAAGACGCTGAAGGAACCGGCGCGGGCCTGAACGCTCCTATCGTCACGGTACGCGGCGGCGCACCACCCATGACTTATTTTCGTCGCTCGCCAGCAAACTCGTGGATGGTCGGCCTTCGCCGACCATGACGAATGAGGCGCGCTACCCGGCCTTGTGCAAGGCGCCGCCGGTCATCGGCTGGGGCACGGCGGTGGTGGTGGGGTAGCTCAAGGGCAAACCAGCGAGGCTCCTTAGCGCGAGATAGGCGAAGGCCTGGGCCTCGAGCGCGTCGCCATCCCAGCCGACGTCGTTCACACCTTTGACCGGTGCATCGAGGCGTTCCTCCAGCGCATCCATCAGCACCGGATTGTGCCGCCCGCCGCCGCAGACGAGCCAGGCTTGCGCGGGTTCCGGGAAGAGATAGACAGCGCGGGCGATGCTGGCCGCAGTAAAGGCGGTGAGTGTCGCCGCCCCGTCTTCGACCGAGAGATGATCGGCGAGCTTTGAGTGGAAGGCGTTGCGGTCGAGCGATTTTGGCGCCTTGGCATCGAAGAAGGGATGGCTGAGGAGCCGGGCCAGCACGTCCTCGTCGATGCGGCCCTTCTTCGCCAGCGCCCCGCCGAGATCGACCGGGCGGCCTTCATGCCGCTGCGCCCAATCGTCGATGAGCGCATTTCCGGGACCGGTGTCGAAGGCGAGCAAGGATCCGTCGCGGCCGATCCAGGTGACATTGGCAACGCCGCCGATATTGAGGACGGCGATGGGCCGGGGAGAACCCGCGGGCAAGGCGTCGACCAGCGCCTTGTGGAAGATCGGCACCAGGGGCGCCCCCTGCCCGCCCGCCGCCACATCATTACTGCGGAAATCGTTCACCACATCGATACCGGTGAGCTGGGCGAGCAGCGCGCCATCGCCGATCTGCCAGGTGCGGCGTTCCTTCGGCGCGTGGAAGATGGTCTGGCCGTGGAAGCCCACGACCTTGATGTCAGCCGGGGTGAGCTTGGCGCGCTCGAGAAGGTGTTGGACCGCCACGGCGTGGCGCTGGGTCAGATCCCTTTCGACGGCGGCGATCTCGTCCAGGGCACCCTTGCCGCCATAGGTGGCAACGAGGCGCTGGCGGAAGGCCGGATCATAGGGTTCGGAGAGAGCCGGTCCGAAGCGGTAGATGGCCTCGGCATCCGCCTCGATGAGCGCCGCGTCGACCCCGTCGGCGCTGGTTCCGCTCATCAGCCCGATCGCCCATTTTCCCGGCATCGTGATTCCTTGTCCAAAGTGCCCCTCACCCCGACCCTCTCCCCGCTGGCGCGGGCGAGGGAGGTTCTGAGGATCATGAGTTGAAGCCCCTCGCCCCTCTGGGGAGAGGGGTTGGGGTGAGGGGTAACACGCTGTCCTAGCGATGAAAAGCGACGTCAACGGTCGCGGCTTGGCCGCCATCCGGCGAATGTGTTACATGACCGGCCGCAAGACAAGAAGCCCCCAAGACCTGACTGACCATCGGAAACCGATCATGAGCGCCACCTTCCAGCCCAAATCCCCCTTCCTGCGCGATTTCGTGGCGCGCGGGTATCTGCACCAGTGCACCAATATGGAGGAGCTGGACCAGGCGGCCCAGGGCCCCAAGCCGCTCGTCGCCTATATCGGCTTCGACGCCACGGCGGATTCGCTCCATGTCGGCTCCATGGTGCAGATCATGATGCTGCGCCTGCTGCAGAAATCGGGCGGCAAGCCGATCGTGCTCATGGGCGGCGGCACGACGAAGGTCGGCGACCCCACGGGCCGCGACGACATGCGCAAGGTCCTGACCGATGCCGACATCGCCAACAACATCGCCGGCATCAAACGCGTCTTCTCGAAATTCCTGACCTTCGGCGATGGTCCGACCGATGCGGTGATGGTCAACAACGCCGACTGGCTGGACCAGCTCAACTACCTCGAATTCCTGCGCGACTATGGCCGGCATTTCTCGGTCAACCGCATGCTGGCCTTTGACTCGGTGAAGCTGCGCCTGGAGCGTGAGCAGGCACTGACCTTCCTCGAGTTCAACTACATGATCCTGCAGGCCTATGATTTCCTGGAACTGGCGCGGCGGCAGAACTGCGTGTTGCAGCTGGGCGGCTCGGACCAGTGGGGCAATATCGTCAACGGCGTGGAACTCGGCCGCCGCTGTGACGACAAGGCGCTCTATGGCCTGACCTCGCCACTCATCACCCTCGCCTCTGGCGCCAAGATGGGCAAGACCGCGAGCGGGGCCGTGTGGCTCAACGAAGAGCGCCTCTCCTCCTATGACTATTGGCAGTTCTGGCGCAACACGGAAGATGCCGATGTCGGGCGCTTCCTGCGCCTCTTCACCGATCTGCCGCTGGATGAGATCGCGCGCCTCGAGAAGCTGCAGGGCGCCGAGATCAACGACGCGAAGATCATCCTGGCCGATGCCGCGACCACGATGTGCCGCGGTGCCGACGCCGCGGCCGACGCCAAGGAAACGGCGCGCAAGGTGTTCATCGAAGGTGGATTGGGTGGCGAGCTGCCGACCATCGACGTTGCACGCGGTGTCCTCGACGCCGGGCTGCCGGTGCTCGATCTGCTGGTGCAGGCGGGGCTTGCGACGTCAAAGAGTGACGCGCGCCGCCTCATCAAGGGGAATGGCGCCAAGATGAACGACCAGGCGATCAGCGACGACACGCTGAAGGTCGGCGCCGGCGACATCAATGCCGATGGTGTCATCAAGCTTTCCGCGGGGAAGAAGAAGCATGTGGTGGTGAAGGTCGCCTGAAGGCTGCCTTCTACTTCCGCCATTCCTTGAGGCGACGCGCCGCCTCGACCATGTCCGCCGTCGCGCCGCTGAAGCAGAAGCGCATGAAGTGGCGCCCGCGCGCCGGGTCGAAATCGATGCCGGGGGTGGCTGCGACACCTGTCTCGCTCAACATGCGGCGGCAGAAATCGAGGCTGTCATTGGTGAGCCGCGCTACATTGGCGTAGATGTAGAAGGCGCCGTCCGTCGTGATGAGATTGTCGAAGCCGGCCGCGGGGAGATCATTGAGCAGGATCTCGCGGTTCTTCCCATAGCGCGCGACATTTCCCTGCAATTCGTCATGTGCGTCGAAGGCGGCAATACCGGCCAGTTGCGAGAGGGCCGGGGCGGAGATGAAGAAGTTCTGCGCCAGGCGCTCGACCGGTTTCACGAGATCCTCGGGCAAGACCATCCAGCCCAGGCGCCAACCGGTCATGCTGAAATATTTCGAGAAGCTGTTGATGACGATGGCGCCCTCGAGCCGCGCCGCCGTGCTGGCCGGCGCACCGAAGGTGATGCCGTGATAGATCTCGTCCGAGACGAGGCGCACGCCCTTTGTCGCGCACCACTCTGCGATGGCGGTGAGCTCGGCCGCCGGCAAAACCGCGCCCACCGGGTTTGACGGTGAGGCGATGATGAGGCCGTCGAGCCGGCCTTCGATGCGGTCGAGATCGGCGATGGTCGGCTGGAACTTGGTCGCGGCATGCGTCTCGATCAGCACCGGCTCGAGGCCCAGCGCCGTGAGGATATGGCGATAGCAGGGATAACCGGGCATCGCGAGCGCCACCCGGTCGCCGGGATCGAAGGCGGCGAGGAATGAGAGCAGAAAGCCGCCGGAGGAACCGGTGGTGACGGCGATGCGCGAAGCCGGCACGTCCGCGCCATAGAAATCGCGATAGTGCTGCGCAATGCGCTGGCGCAAGGCCGGGAGACCCAGCGCATCGGTATAGCCGATGAGATGGCTGTCGAGGGCCTGCTTTGCTGCCTCCAGCACCTTGCGCGGCGCCGGGGTCGAAGGCTGGCCCACCTCCATATGGAGGATATCGCCGCCCTCCGCCGCCCGCTCATTGGCGGCGCGCATCACCTCCATCACGATGAATGGATCGATGGCCGCGCGCCGCGAGGTCTTCAGCGCCACTATTCTTGGCCGAGGATCGAGGCGAGGCCGTAGCCGCGATAATCGTTCCGGAGCTGGCAGGAATCCGGATCTGACGGCGTCGCCTCGCTGCAGAAGATGGCGTTGACGCGCCCGATGCGGAGCCCCTGCCCCTCATCGACCTGCTGGCTGCCATCGGCATAGGCGCGCGGCAGCTGCATGGCCTGGTCGAGCGGCATGGCGCGACGCATGACGGCATCAAGGATCAGACCTTCGGCCAGGGCACCCGGGGCGCCGCCCGCGGCGCCGGCCATGAAATAGACCTGGCCGTTGAACTTCGAGGCGACCATGACCGGCGACAAAGTTGAAAAGCCGACGCCCTGGTCATTGGGCGCCGGTGCCAGCACGATGCCCGTCCCTTGCGCGACGCGCGCGGCACCGAAAGGTGCGTTCATGGTGAAGGTGCAGGCGACGGCGACACCATCGGAATCGACCGCAACAATGCTGGCAGCACTGGTGTTTTCCTGCGGCAGGGTGATGCTGCTTTGGCTCGCCAGCGCCTTCACCTTGTCGGCTGCGATGAGGTCGAGCGGCTGCTGTTGCGAGAGCCCGTCGGGCTGCATCCAGGCGCCGCGCGCCGCCATGATCTCGCGCGAGATCGCCTGCTGGCCGGCCGGCGCGTTGTCGCCACCGACGAGCAAGGAGACGGCCTGGGCGGTCATGACCCCACCCGAGGCAGGCGGCGGCGCCACATAGAGGCTGAGATCGGTGAAGGGCACGTCGACCGGTGGGTAGATCTGCACCTTGTAGTTCCGCAGATCGTCGATGGTGAGCGGCGCACCGATGGCCTGCGCCCCTTCGACCAGCTTTTGGCCCAGAAGGCCGCTGTAGAAGGCGTTCACGCCCTGGGCGCGGATCTGGCCGAGGGTCGCTGCCAGGTCGACCGGGCGCATGTTGTCGCCCTCGGCAAGCGCTGTGCCATCGAGCTTGTAGAAGCTTGCCTGCAGGCTGGGATCCTCGGCGAGTGTCTGTCCGTATTGTGTGAGGTCCCGGGCCAGCGCCTTGCTGATGGGGACACCCTGCGTCGCCAGGCCTTCGGCCGGTCCCACCAGCTGCGCCAAGGGCAGCTTGCCGTAACGCGCATTGAGGGCCGCCATGCCACGGACATTCCCTGGCACCGCGACGGCGCCACCGGCTGCCGCCCGCGGCAGGAAGTCGATGACGTCGGTGGTCTTCTTGTCCGCATCATGGGCAATGCAGATGCCACCACCACCAAGGCCGGCGGCACTCGGCAAGGTAACCGACAAGGCGAAATAGGCCGCCACGACGCCATCCGCCGCGTTACCGCCAGCCGCGATGGCCGTGCGGCCGATCAGCGCGGCGCGCGGCTCGTCCGCGACGACACCAGCGCGAAAGCCGTCGATCTGGGTCGCATCGGAGGCGACGGAGCGCGTGTTGCCGCCGCAGCTGGCGAGGAGCAGGGTCGGCAGCAGGGCGACGCCAGCAAGGCCCAGGGCCCCCATCCGCCGGCCATTTGACGGCTGGACAAATGACGGCTGGACAAATGACTGGGCGGCGGCGAATCGCCGGTCACCGGAATGTGTCTCCGGGCCGTGCTTGCCGGTCACGGCTTGGCCGTTATGATAGGGAACAGACATTTAGTGAACTCCGCCCTGATTCCAGTTGTTGGGTCGAAACCCCGATTGCCGGGGAGCATAGAGAAGGAAGCCCGGATTGATCAACCGAGCCAATGCGACGCAGGTTTGCCGGCGAATCGGGGCACAAATCGGCACTTTGCTGCTGGCTTTGAGCCTCGCGCTGCCGGCCGGGCCTGCCCTGGCCCAGCAGCGGGCCTTAAGCCTGATCCGCGATGCCGAGATCGAATCCACCATCCGCGCCTATGCCGACCCCCTTTTCCGGGCCGCCGGGCTGGATCCGCTGGCGATCCGGGTGCTGCTGGTCAACGAAGATTCAATCAACGCATTTGTCGCTGGCGGCCAGCGCTTGTTCATCAATACCGGCCTCCTGTTGCGGGCCGACACGCCCAACCAGGTGAAGGGGGTCATCGCCCACGAAACCGGCCATATCGCCGGGGCGCATCTGTCGCGCATCCAGGACGAGCTCAAGAACGCCACCATCGAGCAGATCATCGGTATGCTGCTGGGCGCCGGTGCTGCCGTCGCGAGTGGCAATGGTGGCGCAGTCATCGCCGGTACGACGCTGGGCAATGAGATTGCCAAGCGATCATTGCTCCAATATTCGCGCACCCAGGAGGCCGCCGCCGACCAGGCCGGCATGGGCTTTCTCGATGCGACCCACCAGTCCTCGCGCGGCATGGCCGAGTTTTTCGAAAAGCTGGAGGAGCAGGAATTCCTGCTGCCGCAGAACCAGGACCCCTATCTGCTGACCCACCCGCTCACCACCGACCGCGTTTCGGCGGTCGAGCAGCATGTCAGTGAATCGGCCTATAGCGATGCCAAGGACCCGCCCGAGGATATCGCGCGACACGAGCGGATGGTGGCGAAGCTGAAGGGCTATATCTGGCCGCTGCAGCGCGTGGAGCAGGAGTTCCCCAAGACCGATACATCCATTGGCGCGCGCTATGCCCGTGCCATCGCGCTGTTTCGGGTGAGCCGCATGCCGGAGGCGCTGCAACTGATGGACAGCCTGCTCGCCGACATTCCCAACGATCCCTACTTCCTGGAGCAGAAAGCACAGATCCTGTTCGAGAACGGCAAGCTGCGGGAAGCGCTGCCGCTCTATACCGCCGCCTTCAACCAGCTCCCGACCGAACCGTTGCTGGGGCTGGAAGTGGCGCAGGTCGAGATCGAACTGGAAGAGCCGGAACTGACCAAGAGCGCCATCCGGCACCTCGAGGCCGTGACCACGATCGAGCCACGGAATTCGCGCGCCTGGTATTTCCTGTCCGTGGCCTATGGGCGCGACGGCAATCTGCCGATGTCGTCCCTGGCGCAGGCGGAACAGGCGATGGCGCAGGGGAACTCCGACGAGGCCTGGGCGCAGGCCAAGCGCGCACTCGAAGGCTTGCCTGCCGGATCGCCGGGCTGGCTCAAGGCCAATGACATTATCAGCGAAGCGCAGATGATCAAGGCCAACAAATAGCCCCACGCGGCGCAACCGATTCACATCAGTTCCAAGGATTTCGACCCATGTCTGGTTTCCTGCGTCACCTTCCCGGTCTGGCAGCCCTCGCCCTCAGTGCAGCGGCCCTTGCCATCAGCCTTGGCATCCTTCAGCCAAAGACGGCACCGCAGGCGGCCCTGTCCAGCGCCGTCTTCACGACCGCGCAGGCCGAGGAGATCGGCAAGCTGTCGCGCGACTACCTGCTGCAGAATCCTGAAACCATACGCGACGCCATCCAGGCCTTGCAGGCCAAGGAGGAAGCAGCCAAGGCGGACCGCCAGTCGGAGGCCGTCACCAAGTACAAGGACCAGCTCTTTGCCGATGCCGATGCGCCGGTCGCCGGCAATCCGCTGGGCGATGTGACGCTGGTCGAATTCTTCGATTACAAATGCCCCTATTGCAAACAGGTATCGCCGGCCCTGGAAGGGCTGCTCAAAGACGATCCGAAGCTCCGGATCGTGTTCAAGGAATTCCCGATCCTCGGCGACCCATCCGTGCTGGCGTCGCGCGCAGCGCTCGCGGCCCAGAAGCAGGGCAAATACTTGGCCTTCCATCAGGCGCTGATGGCCCATCGCGGGCAGCTCGATCTCGATTCCATCGCCGGCGTCGCCGCGGCGGTAGGCCTCAATGGCGAGCAACTGGTGGCCGATATGAAGTCGGAGGCCATTGAAAAGCAGCTGACCGCCAATCACGAACTGGCGCTGGCACTCGGCATCCGCTCGACCCCCACCTTCATCGTCGGCGATCATGTCATGCCGGGCGCGCTTTCGATCGAGGAACTCAAGGGTCTTATCGCGGACGCGCGCAAGGGTTCCTGACGGAATATCCGCCCGTTTTCGGGTTTATCGGCGAAGTTTCGCTGGCTTATCGCCCGGCTCGGGGATTAACTTCCCATGCCCTCTCGCGTAGACGGGGCCGGTTTTGGGGGAACTGGGCATGGTCGGTCGGCGGCAGGCTGGGACGCGGCCCGGCGGCAGCGTAAGGCGGCCGTCGCTTCTCTCCCTTGGGCTGTTCGCGCTCACCTACTTTGCCTTCTGCTGGCTGGCGGACCAGCTGGGTTCTGCCGATGTGGCCGGTATCACGATCTGGCCGCCGGGTGGATTGTTGCTGGGACTTCTCCTCATTGCCGATCGGCGCAGCTGGCCTTGGTGGATCGGCACCGGGTTGATGGCCGAACTTGCGGCTGGCGCCGTCTTCTTCCACCTCAGCCCCGTCCCCGGCCTGATGATCTTCACCGGCAATGCCTTGGAAGCCGTGGCCGGCGCCACTTTCCTCCGCTGGGGGAAGATCGCCTCGTTCCGTTTCAGCGATCTGCGCGACATCCTGGCCTTCACCCTGGCCGGCCTGCTCGCGCCCGTCGTCGGTGCGACGGTCGGGGCCGCCACGGTGTCCCTCACCGCACGCCAGTCCTTCCCCGACGCCTGGCCGCTGTGGTGGGTGGGCGATGCGTCCGGCGTGCTGGTCTTTACGCCGGCCGTCCTCACGGTCCTGCAGAACTGGCGCAAATGGCGCCGCGTCGAAACCGCCCGCTGGATCGAGGTTGCCTGCCTGGTGGCGCTATCCGTGGTGACGGCGCATCTGGTTTTCACCGGACGTTATCCGTTCGACTTCCTGCTGTTGCTGCCGGTGCTGTGGGCAGCGCTTCGCTTTGAAACGCTGGGTGCGGCACTGACGTCGCTGCTGATTGCGCTGACGGCCAGCCATTATACCTTGGCCGGCGAAGGTACCGTGACGCGCCTCGGCGTCTCGACCGGGATGCAGCAATTCATGGTGCAGCTGTTCCTGGTCGTGGCGTCATTGTTGGCGCTGGTGCTTGGCACGCTGGCGCGACAGCGCCGGCAATCGATGCAGGCCCTCAAGGTCGCCAATCGGAACCTGCAATCCCGCGTCCAGGCGCAAACCGCCTCGCTCCAAGCCAGCGACAAGCGCTTCCGCCATGCGGCGGACGCCACCAACGCGCTGATCTATGAGACGCGACCCGACGATGGCACTGCGGTCTTCGCCTACGGCCTGGAGCGGTTCGTCGGCGAGAACGAGGTCGATCTTGGCAACAGCGATTGGTGGCGTGGACGCATCCATCCCGACGACGCGCCAGCGCATGTCACCTATCACGATGCATGCCTTAGCGATTCCGCTTGCCAGCGCTACAGCTCGAACTACCGTATCCGCCACGGCGATGGATCCTGGCGTGATGTCGAAGATCACGGCCAGATCATCCGCGACACGAACGGCAAGGCCGTGCAGCTGATCGGCTCCATCGTCGACGTGACCGAACGGCGCCATGCCGAGGCCCGGGAACGCTTTCTGACGCGCGAGGTCAGCCATCGCGCCAAGAATACCCTGAGCCTGGTTCAGGCGGTGGCGCGACAACTGGGCGCTACCGGCGGCGCCGATTTTCTGGGGCGCTTCGAGGAACGTCTGCAGGCGCTGGCCGAACACCAGAATCTGCTGACACAGAACGTCTGGGACGGCGTTGCCCTTGACGACCTGGTACGGACCCAGCTGGCGCATTTCAAGGATCTGTTCGACGACCGCATTCGCATTGGCGGCCCGGCCCTGACCCTCTCCGGCAATGCGGCCCAGCTGGTCGGGATGGCGCTCCATGAACTGGCGACCAATGCCGCCAAATATGGCGCATTGTCGAGCGATACCGGGCGCATCGGCATCACCTGGCAGATCAGCGCTGCCGATGACCGTTTCCTGATGCGCTGGATTGAAAGCGGCGGGCCGCGGGTGAAAGCGCCCAAGCATCGCGGCTTCGGCTCGACGGTGATCGAGCGCATGATCCGTACCAGCTTCGGTGCCCAGGTGATTCTGGATTTTCAGGCGACGGGCCTGATATGGCAGTTCACCTGCCCCAGCGCCACGCTGCGGGAGATGGCGGCTACGAGCGCAGCCGCGCCAGTTCTTCCTCGCCCATGAGGTTGCCGGGCTCGTCGCGATAGGTGCTGGTGCCGGCGATCGATTGTCCCTGCCACTTCTTTTCGAGCGCCGCGCGTTCCGGCTGGTCGCGAAACCAGCGGATGAATTCGTTCACTTTGGCAAGAAGCTGGTAGCCGGCGCCGGTCGCGGCGACGCCGACGGCATAATACCAGGGGGCCGCCGCCAGATTGCCCGGCAGCAATTCGATCTTGCCCTTCCAGCGGCTCTCCGCCCCCGTCGCCGCCCAGAAATAAATCGGCTGGTCGACGGCGAAGGCATCGACGACACGCTCGACCAGGCAGTCGTGAATCTGGCTCTGGTCCGAATAGGCGATAAGGTTGGCAAGGCGCACCTTGCCACCTGCTTTTGCCGCATTGGCGGCCCAGCGAATGCCGGCCGCTTCCAGTGTGGCAAAGGCGCCGGGATCATTGATGCAGCCCAAGACCTTGCCGGCGAGATCGTCCACGCCGCGGATCTGCTGGTCGCCAGCGCGCCGCCCCAGACAGTAATTGAGATAGGTATAGCTTTCCGAGAAGGCGGTGCCGCGATAAGCGGCGTTGGGCGGCAGCGCGCTCCACACCAGATCCGCCGGCGCCTCGCCGGGCCTTGGCCCGAGATGCAGCAACTCGGTGCACTGGTCCCAGGGATATTCGACAAACTCCGCCTTCACGCCCAGCCATTTGGCAAAGGCAGTGGCGTAATCGATGTCGAGGCCCATGAGCGGGCCGCCCGGGCGCAGGCGGAAGGACAGACCGACGAAAGCGGGCTCCACCGCAATGCGGATCGTCCCGCGCCTCTGGATATCGGCCAGACGATCATAATCGGCGCTGCTCGGCAGATGATGGCGTTTGAGGACATTGCGCACCGCATCGCTGCCGGTGTCGAGGGCGGCCGCCAGTTCTTCGGCCAATTGCATGGACCAGCGCGACTTGCCGACGACGCCGTCATTGCGGGCCGTTGCCTGGGGTACCGCCACCGAGATGACGCGGTTGTTGTCCCGGAGATCGTCGATGCACTGGTTGATGGATTGGAAATTGGCACTGAGGCGATCAAGTTCGCGCGCCAGATGGCCGGCGATTTCGCCGAGCATCTGGTCGGATTTGGCGGCCGTGCCGGCGACACGCTTCTGCACGTCGCTGAGATCGATGCTGCGACCGGCCTGCTTGGCGCTTTGCATCGTGCGCTGTGCCAGTTGCCGTACCTCGCTCGCCACGACGGCGAACCCCTTGCCCTGCTCGCCCGCATGCACGGCCTCGATCGTGGCATTGAGCGCCAGGAGGTTGACCGATTTGGCGATGCTTTCGATCTCGCGCAGGACCGTGAGGGCGTCGCTGGCCTTGCTTTCGATGGCGATCACCACCGCGTCAAGTTCGGCCTTGATGTTGGCAAGCACCGCCGCCATTTCGGCCGCCAGCGACTGCTGCAAATCGCCGGCGATGCGGCCGCTGGCCGTGACTTCGGCGCTGGACTGATCAAGGGCGGTATTCATGCGCTGGCTGCGCGCGGCGATTTCGCCCAGGGACAGGGCTTGGGCATCCAGGACCCGGCCGATGCCATGCTGCAGGCTTTCAAGCCCCTCGAGGCCCAGTTCGATCAGCCGAGAATCAAGATGAGGTGGGGTCAGCGCCCCATCGGAATTCGCCAAAATTGCCCCCTGACAGACACCATTCCCGGCTCTCGCGGCCGGATTAAAGTCGCATAATTGTGCACGATATTAAAAAAATGTGCACTCCATTAAACGAGTTCCGAATAAGTTCTGGAAAACCCCAAGCCGGCGCTGGTTGCCCCGGCTGGCCGGCACCGCTATAAGGGCCTGAAATCGCGGGCTTCCCCGCGCGATCTTCGTTGGGAAACATCGACTTGGCCAAGAATCCGACCGTTTTGGTCCTCAATGGACCGAATCTGAACATGCTGGGACTGCGCCAGCCGGAGATCTATGGGCGCGAATCCCTGAAGGATATCGAGAAGGCCTGCGCCGAAAAGGCCAAGGCCTTGGGCTTGGCGCTCGATTTCCGCCAGAGCAATCTTGAGGGTGAATTGATCACCTGGGCGCAGGAAGCACGTGGCACGAAAGCCGGGATCGTCATCAACCCGGCGGGCTATGGGCATACCTCCATCGCCCTCCTCGATGCCTTGCTGGTGACGGAACTTCCGGTCATCGAAGTGCATCTATCCAATATCCACCGGCGAGAGCCGTTCCGCCATCACACCTATACCTCGCAGGCCGCCACTGGCGTCATCTGCGGGCTGGGTGCAACGGGCTATCTGATGGCCCTGGAAGCGATGGCCAATCTGATCAAGACGAAGAAGGCACGCGCATGAGCAAGTTCGATATCGATGAAGCCCTGATCCGCAAGCTCGGGAGCCTGCTGAAGGAAACAGGGCTCACGGAGCTTGAACTGGAAAAAGACGGACAGCGGATTCGCGTCACCTCGCAGGCGGCACCAGCCACGGTGGTCCATGCCTCGCCGGTTGCCAATGTGTCGGCACCAGCGGCGCCGGCTGCCCCCGCCAAGGCAGAGACGGCGAAGAACGCCCTAACGTCTCCCATGGTCGGCACGGCGTATCTGTCGTCCGAGCCAGGTGGTACACCCTTCGTGAAGGTCGGCGACCGGGTCACCAAGGGCCAGACCGTCCTCATCATCGAGGCGATGAAGGTCATGAACCCCATCTCGGCGCCCGCCAATGGCGTGGTGAAGGAAGTTCTGGTCCACGACGCGCAGCCTGTCGAGTTCGGCGAGCCGCTTCTGGTCATTGAGTAAGCAGGGGCCAGCCGCGACGATGTTTGAAAAAGTCCTCATCGCCAATCGCGGCGAGATCGCGCTCCGCATCCACCGCGCCTGCCGCGAGATGGGCATCCGCACGGTGGCGGTGCATTCGACTGCCGACGCGGATGCGATGCATGTGCGCCTGGCCGACGAGAGTGTGTGCATCGGGCCCGCGCCCTCGCGCGATTCATATCTCAACATGGCAGCGATCATTTCGGCCGCCACGATCACCGGCGCCGACGCCATCCATCCCGGCATCGGCTTCCTGTCCGAGAATGCCAAGTTCGCGTCCATGGTCGAAGAGCATGGCTTCACCTTCATCGGCCCGTCGCCGGAACATCTGTCGCAGATGGGTGACAAGGTCGAAGCGAAGGCCACGGCGCGGAAGTTCGGCATTCCCTGCGTGCCCGGTTCTGACGGCGCCATTTCGGATGCCGACGCGCCGCGCATCGCCGAGGAGACGGGCTATCCGGTGCTGCTGAAAGCCGCCGCCGGCGGTGGTGGCAAGGGCATGAAGGTCGCCAACAATCCCGGCGAGTTGAAGGAAGCGCTTGCCATGGCGAAGGCCGAGGCGAAGGCCGCCTTCGGCAATGACCAGATGTATATGGAAAAATATCTGGGTCATCCGCGCCATATCGAGATCCAGATCCTGGCCGACAACCATGGCAACGCCGTGCATCTCGGTGAGCGCGACTGCTCGTTGCAGCGCCGCCACCAGAAGGTGCTGGAAGAAGCGCCCTCGCCCGCTCTCAATGCCGACCAGCGCGCCGAGATCGGCGAGATCGCGGTGAAAGCGGTCAAAGCCATGGGCTACCGCTCGGTCGGCACGATCGAGTTCCTGTTCCAGGACGGCAAGTTCTATTTCATCGAAATGAACACCCGCCTGCAGATCGAACACCCGATTTCGGAAATGATCACCGGCATCGATCTGGTGCGCGAGCAGATCCGCGTCGCCTCCGGGGCACCGCTGGGTTTTGGCCAGCAGGACATCACCTTCACCGGCCATGCCTTCGAATGCCGCATCAATGCCGAAGACCCGGTGACCTTCATGCCATCTCCGGGTCTGATCACGGATTTCCATGCCGCGGGTGGTTTGGGTGTCCGAGTCGATTCGGCGCTCTATGCCGGCTACAAGGTGCCCTCGAATTATGACAGCCTCATCGCCAAGCTGGTCGTCCATGGCAAGACCCGCAACGAGGCCTTGATGCGGGCCCGCCGCGCGCTTGAGGAAATGGTCATTCTGGGCGTCAAAACCAACATTCCGCTGCATCAGCGCCTGGTCACGGCCCCCGACTTCATCAACGGCGATTACGACATCCGCTGGCTGGAGAAGTTCGTCGGCATTTGACGCTGACCCGGCGCTGCGGCAGTCTTTAGCCGAAGGGTTGTCCGGGACAGCAGAGGTTGCCGATGTCCAACAGGGTCAAGCCGCCGAAGATCACGCCGGACATGCTGCTGCGTGCCTATGCGATCGGCATCTTCCCGATGGCGGAAGCGCGCAACGACCCGGAACTCTATTGGATCGATCCGGAGCAGCGCGGCATCCTGCCGCTTGAGAACTTCCATATCCCGCGCAGCCTCAAGAAGACTGTGCGCCAGGGTCTCTCGGGAGAGGCTGGCCAGTTCACCGTCACCTGCGACCGCGCGTTTGAGGCAGTCATCCATGGCTGTGCGGCACCAGCGCCGGGGCGCGGACAGACCTGGATCAACGACACCATCTTCGACCTCTGTCGCCAGTTGTTCCTGATGGGCCATGCCCATAGCGTCGAAGTCTGGGATGGCGAGGCATTGGTGGGTGGGCTCTATGGCATCAGCCTGGGCGGCGCCTTCTTCGGCGAGAGCATGTTCAGCCGGGCAACCGATGCCAGCAAGGTGGCCTTGGTGCATCTCATTGCGCGCCTGCGGCACGGCGGCTATAGCTTGCTCGACACACAATTCGTGACGCGGCACCTGAGCCGCTTCGGCGCCATCGAAATTCCGCGCGACGAGTACCGCCAGAAACTCAATGCAGCGCTCGCCAAGCCCGCAACCTTTTACGGCGTGGTGCCGGATTCGGTCGTGCTGGAATTGCTGGGCGCCGCGTCCGAAGGCTGAGCCGCATCCTGCGGCGCTTCGTTGGTGCAGTCGAGCACCCACAAATCATAGACCGGATGCTCCAGCGCCGAGAGCGCGGGGCTGGAGGCAAACATCCAGCCATCGAAACGCGATTGCGGCGCCTCACCTGGCTTTTCCTCGACCACATCCAGGAAAGCCGAAGCCTCGGGCGTCTCTTCCGGCGGATGCTTGTCGCAGGCCTTCGCCGTGATCTGCAACGAGCCGAACTTGACGCTGCCGCCCACCGGCACGGTGATGGTGGATACACGTGCCGTGATCTTGTCCATCGCCCGCAGCACGACGAAGTCGCCTGGGACCGCCAATGCCGCCGACATGCCGAGTAGCCCGGCGAGACCAAAACCGATGCCCGCCGACGCTGATCCGGCCAAACGCAACTTCATGACTTCTTTCCGTAGGGATTCTCGAGTTTCGCCACGAGATCGTTGAACACGGCCCTAATCTGCGCTTCATCGCAGCCCATCAGCACCGCATCCTCCAGCGCATCCTGCGCCAGTTGCCTGATCTCGATCAGATTCTGATTGAGGACTTTGACTTTTTCGAGGCACGACACAGGTTGACCGTCGGGCTGCTTCCAGACCGGCACGTCGAAACCGGCGCCTGCCTTATCCTTGCTCATACGCGCCTCTCCGCCCATCAAGGCGTCGCGGACTCTTCCTTCTTGGTATCGGAGCCGCCGACCACGAACTTGTTGATCAGTTCCACCAGATCAAGGGCGCCCTGCGCATGGGCGACCTGATCGCCATCCTTGAGCAGGTCGTCTTCCGCACCCGGCTCCAGTTTGATGTAGTAATTGCCGAGCAATCCGTCACTGGTGATGATTGCAGAGCTGTCCTTCGGCAATTCGACATCGCTGCGGATGTTGAGCTTAACGACGGCCTGGAACATCTTCGGGTCGAAATCCTGGGAGGTCACTGCGCCGACCTTGACGCCGCTGATGCGCACATCGGTACCCGGCAGGACAGACCCACCCCGATCGAAACGCACCGTCAGCGAATAGCCGCCCCTGTCTTCCTTGATGCCACTGCCGCTGTAGATGACATAGAGGAAGGCGGCGGCCGCGATGAGGACGACGGCACCCATGATGGTTTCGAGGACGTTGCGCTGCATGGATCGGGCCTTGGGCGTGTGGGACGGACGGGTAGGATGCGCGCTGAATTAGATCAGGCCGGCGACCAGGGTTCGTAATCGGCCGAGGCTTTGGCGCGCTGGCCACCCATCAGGGTATGGCCCGGCGGGCGATAGGCGAGGCCCGTACCGGTACGGTTGGGCTCATGCGGCTTTTGCCAGGCCATGGGCTTGGCCCGGTTGGTCGGCACCACGGACGTGGTCGCATGCAACCAGGCATGCCATTCCGGCGGCACGCGGCTCGCCTCGGCCTCGCCCTTATAAAGGACCCAGCGCTTCTCGCGCTTCTGGCCCTTCATGCGACGGTGAACGTAGTACTTGTTGCCGAACTCGTCCGTCCCGACCAGTTCGCCGTTCAGCCAAGTGAAGAGGCGTGTGCCGATGCTCATCGCGTGATTCGCCGTACTAGGTTGCCTATGGCCGCCAGACGATTGGGGAAGCCAATGGGAGCAACAGGTTAAGAACTCGGGCCGGAATATACTAGGCCGACGCCCGGCAAGCAAGAAAAGGGGGTGTCAGCCCGGAAAGCCGAGGTCTTTCCGCATGATATGGTAGGTGGGCACTGAAAAGCCCGAATGGCTACCCTGCCCCACGATCCGGTATCCCGCCCCTTCGAACAGGCGGATATTCCCCGCCAGGACCAGCCGGACGTTGAGGGTGAGTGCAGATGCCTGCCTCGCCCGGGCGTAGCTTTCCGCCGCTGCGAGCAGGAGCTGGGCGATACCCTGGCGGCGCCAATCTGGGTGAACGGCCAAACGCCCCAGATAGAAACCGCCCATCTTGGGTTCCAAGGCGACGCAGCCGACGAGGCGGCCGACCGATTCCGCCACCAGGATCGCCCCTTGCGCCTGAATGCGGCCAAGATTCTCGACCGTTTCTCCGGCTGCACCGGAGGGTGGCGTGAGGCTGGCAAGGGCTGCGAACGCCTCAATAACGAGCGCGAGAATGGCTGGGAGATCAGCCGCCACAGATGGGCGAACGTCTAGCGGATGGTCACTCGGGTGGGCGGGCATGGCGATAAGTTCATCGACTTCGATACATTCCAGGGTTGTAGTGACGGAAATTCTGTGACCGCCGCCACGTTCCACAGGATCATCATTTGGCCGAACGGGCAAGGCCGCCTAGCTTCATCAGCACCGCCACCGAAGGCCGCCCATGGGGGAACGGTCCGGCGCGGCAAAACTGGGGAATAGATGATGCTGGAACGCAAATCGACCGAGGCAATCGATAAGACTGGGGCCGTCCATAACGTGGCGGACGAGATGAAGGCACATTACACCCCGGCCGAGGTGCTGGGTCTTGTTGAACTCGCCCGCGCCGGGCTGCTCGATCACGACGACAGCGTGTCCTATGTGGGTGGCGCCGCGCCGCTCTCGCATATCATGGGCGGCGCCGGCGGCCTCGCCTTCGATGTCTCCCGCTTCACCAGCCCGTTCCTGGGTGGCACACCACGCGCCTTCCGTCGTCTCCCGCGGATCTATGTGCCCAACGACGCGAACCGCGGCTTCGTCGTCGGCGGGCCCCGCCAGGCATATCTCTATCAGCAGTATTATCGCGACGGTGCCGAAGTGGTGCCCCTGCAGGGTTTCCTACCGCGCGCTACGGGCGACATCATGTCCCTGGTGCATGTCGGTGCCAACGATCTGCGCAAGACGCCGCTCGACAACGCCGGCGCCTTCCTGTTCGCGTTCAAGCCCGAGGTGGAACTGGACGGCCGTCTGTCGCTGGCCACGGTGAAGCTGCCGGCGCTGTCGCTGGACTGGCGCCTGTCGGTCAAGGACGATCACAGCATCGCCGCACTGGTGCAGAAGCGCATCGATCTTGAATCCTTCATCTTCATCAACGTTTTCACGGTGGCGAGCCTGCCGCAGCCGGCCGCCCCCAATTTCGCCCCGCCGCCGCGCTTCCCGATCAACGGTTTCGCCAAAAAGCGCGCGGTATTCAAAAGCGAGCAGCTGATCCCGAGCGTCGGCTATCAGGATCGCTTCGAGCAGATCCGGATCGAGCCGGTGACCCATACCTTCCCGGCCGAGGCCGGTGCCACCTATCTGATCGAGGTTGGCCTGGGTCAGTCGGCGTTGTGCAGCGCGCCGACCCAGATCGATGAGACGTCGCGCGTCCTGCTCGATGCGCGGGTTCGCATTCCGCTGGTCAGCGTGACCACCGACAAGCTGCCGGTCTGATCCGCGGGGGCGGGCCACCGCCTTTGAGGGTGGTTTGACCAAATCCCGGCTTTGCACCATGCTTGGCTCAAAAGGCTGGCGTGGTGCAAAGCCCCGCCGCACAAGGGCATTGCCGGGGGACGATCCTGAACACGCAACAACACCAAAGGCCGCGCGGCCATTGGGCGGCGCTGGGCCTGCTGCTGGTCGGCACCGTCTTCGTCAGCCTTATCACGACCTTCGCGAGCCTCGCCTATGGCGGCGGCGCCACGCCGATGCTGCTGGTGTGGTCGCGCTTCACGGCGCTGACGCTCACCCTGTTCGTGGTGTTGAAGGCGGGTGGCGTTACCTTCCGGCTGCCACAGCGGAACTTCCGCGCCACCTTCTGGATTGCCATCTGCCTGATGATGATGTCGGTCGGCTATTTGAGCTCGGTCGCCTTCATCAAGGTGAGCCTCGCCGTCATCCTTCTTTATACCTACCCCCTGCTGGTGGCGATTTTCGCAGCGCTCTCGGGGCGCGAGCGCATCAGCCCCTTACGCGGCCTGCTGCTGGTGACCGCCTTTGCCGGGCTGGTGGTGGCGCTGGGGCGTGATATCGGCCTCACCGTCGACATCGGCGGCCTTGCCTTCGACCCCTCGCAGATCTCGCTCGACTGGCGGGGGGCCGCCCTGGCGCTGATCGCCTCGCTCGGCGTTGCCGGATTCGTCACCTGGGGCGGTGCCTATCTCGACGGGGTCGATTCCCGGGTCATGAATTTCTGGGCCAATCTGTGGATGATCGGCCTTGCCAGCCTTTATGTGGCCGTTGTCGGCGGGGTCGCCCTGCCCGGCACGCCAGCGGGTTGGGTCGGCTATCTGGGCGCCACGGCCTGCTATGTGACGGCCATGATCTGCTGGTTTGCGTCCATGAAGACGCTGTCGCCCACCGAAACGGCGATGACTTTGAACTTGGAACCGGCGATCAGCCTGGTGGCTGCGACAGTCATCCTAAGCGAAGCGACCTCGACCCAGCAGTGGATCGGCACGGTTATCCTTTTGATATCGATCATCTTTTCGAGCCTCACCGGACGTCACAAAAAATGAGAATCGATTAATTTCGGCATTTTGCGGTGCGACATGCGTGAGAAACGCCCATAAACCGGGGGGTTCCTCAACATCTATGGGCGTCAAGATTATTAATCACCAAATATAGATATTTTCCTGTTGCTGCCGAGGCTTCCCCGGGATCAATATCTGGTCACGGCGCCGGTCTAGCCGACTAGATATAGGCGCGCCGAACCAATCCTTTACCCCTTTTTGCTGAACCAGATTCTGCGAAGGGGCGAGGATTCGGTTCGTGAAGGGCAGATAAAGATCATTTTCGGGGGCACCAGATGCGCATTGCTCGTCGTTTCACCAAGGCCGGCCAGTCACCATATTCGGAAATCCTCTTCCGCCGCACCACGAGCGAGATCAAGAATCCGGATGGCTCGATCGTCTTTCAGCTGAAGGACATCGAAGTGCCGGCCGATTGGTCGCAAGTGGCGAGCGACGTGTTGGCGCAGAAGTATTTCCGCAAGGCCGGCGTGCCCGCGGCGATGCGCCCCGTGGTCGAAGGCGACGTGCCGGACTTCCTGTGGCGCCGCGAGGCTGACCGCGAAGCCCTGGTGAAGCTCTCGGCCGAGAAGCGCTTTGGCGGCGAGACCAGTGCCAAGCAGGTCTTCGACCGCATGGTCGGCACCTGGACCTATTGGGGCTGGAAAGGCGGCTATTTCGACACGGAAGAAGATGCCCTCGCCTTCTATGACGAAATGCGCTTCATGCTGGCGCGCCAGATGGGTGCGCCGAACAGCCCGCAATGGTTCAACACCGGCCTGCATTGGGCCTATGGCATCGATGGTCCGGCGCAGGGCCACCACTATGTCGACTTCAAGACCGGCGAGCTCACCGTCTCGGCCTCGGCCTATGAGCATCCGCAGCCGCATGCCTGCTTCATCCAGTCGGTCGCCGACGACCTCGTCTCCGAGGGCGGCATCATGGACCTGTGGGTGCGCGAGGCGCGCCTCTTCAAATACGGTTCCGGCACGGGTTCCAATTTCTCGAAGCTGCGCGGCGATGGCGAGAAGCTCTCTGGCGGCGGTCGTTCATCGGGCCTCATGAGCTTCCTCAAGATCGGTGACCGCGCTGCGGGCGCCATCAAATCGGGCGGCACCACGCGCCGCGCGGCGAAGATGGTGACGGTCGATCTCGACCACCCCGATATCGAAGCCTATATCGACTGGAAGGTGATCGAGGAGCAGAAGGTTGCGGCCCTCGTCGCTGGCTCCAAGGCCTGCAACGAACACCTCAACAAGGTGATCAAGGCGGCCAATGAAGGCACCGGCGCCGACAAGCTCGACCCCAAAGCGAATCCGGCTCTGAAGGCCGCCATCCGCGCCGCGCGCAAGGCCGGCGTGCCGGACAATTATGTCCAGCGTGTGCTGCACTTCGCCGCCCAAGGCTATGCCAAGGTCGATTTCCGGACCTATGATACCGACTGGGATTCGGAAGCCTATCTCACCGTTTCGGGCCAGAACTCGAACAACTCGGTGCGCATCTCGAACGACTTCATCGACCGCGTCGAGAAGGACGGCGATTGGGATCTCATCCGCCGCACCGACGGCAAGCTGCACAAGACGATCAAGGCCCGTGACCTCTGGGAAAAGATCGGCCAGGCGGCCTGGGCCAGCGCCGATCCCGGCGTGCAATACGACACCACCATCAATGAGTGGCACACCTGCCCGGAATCCGGCCGCATCAATGCGTCCAATCCGTGCTCGGAATACATGTTCCTCGACGACACGGCCTGCAACCTCGCCTCGCTGAACCTGATGACGTTCAAGGGCGAAGACGGCCAGATCGATATCGAGTCTTACGAACACGCCGTCCGCCTGTGGACTGTCGTTTTGGAAATCTCGGTGCTGATGGCGCAGTTCCCCTCGAAGGAAATCGCGCAGCTCTCCTACGAGTTCCGCACGCTTGGCCTCGGCTACGCCAATATCGGCGGCTTGCTGATGTCGGTCGGCCTCTCCTATGACAGCGAAGAAGGCCGCGCCATCACGGCGGCCCTCACCGCGATCATGACCGGTGTTGCCTATGCGACCTCGGCCGAGATGGCGGGCGAGCTTGGCGCCTTCCCGGGCTATGCCAAGAACGCCGACCACATGCTGCGCGTCATCCGCAACCATCGCCGCGCCGCCTATAGCGAGACCACGGGCTATGAAGGCCTCTCGGTCCCCCCCGTCGTGCTCGATGCCAAGAACTGCAAGGACACGCGTCTGGTCGAGGCGGCCCGCCGCGCCTGGGACGAAGCCCTGGCCCTGGGTGAAAAGCACGGCTATCGCAACGCGCAGTCGACCGTCATCGCCCCCACCGGCACGATCGGCCTGGTGATGGATTGCGACACCACCGGCATCGAGCCCGACTTCGCCCTGGTGAAGTTCAAGAAGCTCGCCGGCGGCGGCTATTTCAAGATCATCAACCGCATGGTGCCCGATGCGTTGACGACGCTGGGCTACAGCCCCGTGCAGATCGACGAGATGGTGCGCTATGCCGTGGGCCACGCGACCTTGAAGGACGCGCCCTACATCAACCATCAGAGCTTGAAGGCCCGCGGTTTCGACGACGAGACGCTGGCAAAGCTTGAATCCTCGCTGGAAGCCGCCTTCGACATCCGCTTCGTGTTCAACAAGTGGAATCTGGGCGACGCCTTCTGCCAGGCGGCCCTGGGCTTCACGCCCGAAGAACTCAACAACCCGGCCTTCGACATGCTGACCGCCCTGGGCTTCAGCAAGGCGGAATACGAAGCTGCCAACACCTTCGTCTGCGGCGCGATGACCCTGGAAGGGGCACCGTTCCTCAAGGACGAGCATCTCTCGGTGTTCGATTGCGCCAACCCCTGCGGCCGCATCGGCAAGCGGTACCTGTCGGTCGAAAGCCATATCCGCATGATGGCGGCAGCGCAGAGCTTCATCTCCGGCGCGATCTCAAAGACCATCAACATGCCGAACAGCTCCTCGGTCGAGGATTGCAAATCGGCCTATCTGCTCTCCTGGCAGCTCGGCATCAAGGCGAACGCGCTCTATCGCGACGGCTCCAAGCTGTCGCAGCCGCTCTCGGCCTCGGTGCTGGGTGACGACGACATGGTCGACGACATCATCGAAGCGCCGGCAGCCGCCCGCGCGCCGATCGTCGCCGAGCGCATCGTCGAACGGATCGTCGAGCGCATGATCGAAAAGGGCCGTTCGCGCCTCCCCGAGCGCCGCAAGGGCTACACCCAGAAGGCGATCGTCGGTGGCCACAAGGTCTATCTGCGCACCGGCGAATACGAGGATGGCAAGCTCGGCGAGATCTTCATCGACATGCACAAGGAAGGTGCCGCCTTCCGCTCACTTATGAACAACTTTGCCATCGCCATCTCGATCGGCCTGCAATATGGCGTGCCGCTCGAGGAATTCGTCGAGGCCTTCACCTTCACCCGCTTCGAGCCCAACGGCATGGTCGAAGGCAACGATGCCATCAAGATGGCGACGTCGATCCTCGACTACACCTTCCGCGAACTCGCCGTGTCCTATCTCGGCCGCAACGACCTCGCCCATGTGCAGCCGTCGGATCTCTATCCGGATGCGATGGGCTCGGGTGCCGACGAGCAGGCGATCCCCGAGAAGATGCAGCACGGCGTCGATGCCGTGAAGAAGATCGCCTCCAGCGGCTTCGTGCGCTCGAACCTCATCGTGCTGAAGAATGCCAGCATGGTGGTCGGCAACACCGCCCTCGCCCAGGACCTGCATGCGACAACCGCCATGCAGACGGGCGGCGGCGACGGCCCGACGCTCGCGGCCGTGACCGCCAGCGTGACCAACACCATGTCCGTGGGTGCCGCAGTCGTGCAGTCGGTCGACAAGCGGCTCGACAAGATCCGCGAGGCCAAGATGAAGGGCTATGAGGGCGATGCCTGCGGCGAGTGCGGCAACTTCACCCTGGTGCGCAACGGCACCTGCATGAAGTGCACCACCTGCGGCTCGACCAGCGGCTGCTCTTGAGAGAGTTCTGACGAGGTCATCCAAGGGCAGCCAGCCAGACTGCCCCAACCTCCGACCTCCTGGAACTGGCCTTAAGTTGAAAAGACCACCGGGTCCGTGCCAGTCACGGACCCGGTTTTCTTTTGGCAGTGTGACACGCAGCCCGCAGCATTGGCGGCTGCACCGACCGGGCCCAGCTTATCCAACGCGCTCCCAAGTCAGCGTGCGTGTAACGGGCGTGCCGTCAGCGCTCTTTGTTTCAAGGCGAATGGTGAGACTGTCGCCCATCACTTCCATCTGTCGCGTCAGGACCATGCCGACGCTTTCGCGCGACAGGGCGCCGATCAGGGTTTGGGTGACGCTGCTGGTCGCGTCGTCGATGACATAGCTGCCGAAATAGGCGTCGTAGCCGCCCACCGCGCGGCTGTTATTGGGCCCGGCGGCTGCCACGTCTGGCAATTCGACGCTGCGGTCGCGGCGCATGAACTGGGCGGCGAAATGTCCGCTGCGGTCGTATATCAGCAGCGCTTCCGGATCGTCGCCCAGCATCGGTTCCGGCCGTCTCTCACCTGTTGCCGTCACGTCGATCCGCGACAGCAAGCGCCAGGTCCCGGGCAACGTGTCGGAGAGGCGGGCCATCTTAGAAACTCGCCAGGGCTTTTTCGGTGGCGTCGAGGAAGATGTCGGCGTGTTCCTGGGTAAAGACCAGGGGCGGACGGATTTTGAGGATGTTGGCGCCGGGACCGGTGGCGCTGATGAGGACCTTGCGGCGGCGCAGGTCGTTGACGACATGGGTCGCGGCTTCGGCCTGCGGTTCCTTGGTCCTGCGGTCTTTGACGAATTCGAGGCCGAGGAAGAGCCCCGCCCCGCGCACGTCACCGATCACGTCGTAACGTTGCCTGAGTCTCTGCAATCCCGCCTTCATGTATTCGCCGACCTTGCCGGCATTGGCGGCCAGGCCCTCATTCTCGATCACCTCCAGCACCGCGCGGCCGACGGCGCAGGAGACGGGATTGCCGCCAAAGGTGTTGAAATAGCGCGAGCGACGACCGAATTCCTCGACCACATGCGGCTGCATGATGGCACCGGCAATCGGATGCCCGTTGCCCATGGGCTTCCCCACCGTGACAATGTCCGGCACCAGGCCATGGCGCGCGAAGCCCCAGAATTCCGGACCGACGCGGCCGAAGCCCGGCTGCACTTCATCGGCGATGTAGATGCCGCCCGCCGCCCGCACCGCCTCGACCGCTTCCTTCAAGAAGCCGGGTTCACCGGGGAAAACACCATCGCTGGAGAAGATGCCGTCAACAAGGAGGGCACATGGCTTGATCCCCTGCGCCTTCATGTCGGCCAAGGCCTGTTTGACGCCGGCCGCAAACGCCGCGCCCACATCGCCGTCGATGCGATAGGTATCCGGCGCCGGGACCAGCTTCACCTGTGGGCCCCGTTCGACATAGTCGCCGAGCGATGGCGACAGCTCCGAGATCGCCACGGTGAGGCCGTGATAAGCGAGCTGGGTGATGATGACGCCGGTGCCCTTGGTATAGGATTTGGCGATGCGCAAGGCGAGGTCATTGGCCTCGCTGCCCGTGCAGGTGAACATCACATGCTTCAAGGCCGCTGGGAATTTGGTGAGCAATTTGGCGGCGTAATCGACGATCGTTTCGTGCAAGTAACGCGTATGGGTGTTGAGGATGCCGGCCTGTTTGCTCAGCGCCTCGACCACATGCGGGTGGCAATGGCCGACCGAGGCGACGTTGTTATAGACGTCGAGATAGGCGTTGCCCTCCGGGTCATAGAGCCAGACGCCTTCTCCGCGCACGATATGGAGCGGCTTTTCGTAGAACAGGCGATAGGCCGGGCCCAACACTTCGCCGCGGCGCTTGATGAGGGCCGCGTCGGCGGCACTGATATCGCCTTCGCGGCCGGGGACGTATTGGTTCACCATCGCCATGATCGTTGTCTCCTTCAGGCACCGCAGAGGCGGTGCAGACAATCTTGCGCCTGCTCACGCGGCATGTCGGCAAAAGCCTTGAGGCCAGCCCAGGCGCGCGGCGCGTTGCGCAGGATATAGTCGCGGTTTTCCGGATAGCGCGCCGCGCGCCAGCTGGTGATGCAGGCGGTCGTCGCCATGCGCGCGGCAATGAGGTCGTAGAGCAGATCGAGCTCGGTCGCGGTGAGCGGGTTGGTCTCGTGATAGGCCTGGATGAAATCCCCGGCATCGGCGAGCGGGTTGCCCTCCTGCCCCAATTGGTAGGACGCCGCCACCGCGAGGTCGTTGACGAGCGGCGTATGCACCATATCGCCGAAATCGAGTATGCCGGCGACCTCGTCCGTCTGGTCCTTCTTCACCAGCACATTGGAGGGGTTGAGATCGCTGTGCACGAACTGCCAGCGCAAAGACGGCATGACAGGCCGCACATGGTTGTCGAAGGCAGTGATGACACGCTCCACCAGAGCGCGGCGGTCGTCGCCCTCGATATAGGGGAGATACTGCCGCAAGCGGCTGGCATGCTTGATGTCCCAGACCAGCTCATGATCCGCGGCCGGATGCTTGAGATCGCGCAGGGCGAGGCCCAGCCGGGCCAAGGCAGTGCCGATCGCCCGCCGCTGTGCGGCCGTTCGCGCGACGGTGGCCAATGGCTCGCCTTCGAGATAGCTGAACAGGCGCAGCACCATGGGGCGGCCCTCCGCGTCGCGCAGAATTTCCTCATGCCGGCCATGGATACTGCGGAGCACGCGCTGCACCGGCAGGGTTGGATCGATCCGTTCGATATGCAGCAGCGCCATGGTCTGGAGATTGGTGACGAGCGCTGCCTCGGCTGGGTTGGCGATCTTCAGCACATAGCTGCCGCGGTCGTTGCGGATGCGGAAATTCGCGTCGCGCTCGCTGGTAAGCGGGCTGGCCGCGCCGCGCAGGTCGAAGTAATCCCGGGCCAGCGCCTCGGCCTCGGCAATCGAAAGGACCGGCGGGGGCGCCGCGAGCTGACCATCACCGGCACTTTCGGACAGGGGTGCCGCTGTTCGGGCGGAAGGGATGTCGTTGTTCAAGATCTGCGCCGAGTAAAAACCCTCATCTGGCTGCACTTATAGCCGGGAAAAGGTGCCGCCGCCAACGGAAGCTTACATGCTGGATTGCGCGTCCCCTACCCGCTAGGATCGCCGCCGAACCTTTCCACGCACGATTTCCAAGGAGAATACATCATGGCCGGCAAAATCGACGCCCGCTTGGCTGAACTGAAGATCGAATTGCCCCAGGCCGCCGTGCCGGTTGCCAATTATGTCCCGGTCGTCATCGCCGGCAACACGGCCTATGTATCGGGCCAGGTCACGGTCTGGAATGGTGAATTCAAGTTCATCGGCAAGGTCGGCCAGGAATTCTCGACCGAGCAGGCGGCGCAAGCGGCCCGCATCTGCGGCCTTAACGTCATTGCCCAGTTGAAGAACGCGCTGGGTGATCTCGACCGGGTGAAGCGCGTCTGCAAACTGGGTGTCTTCGTCAACTGCGTCGATGGCTTCACCGAGCAGCCCAAGGTTGCCAATGGTGTCTCCGACCTGATGGTCGAGGTGTTCGGCGATGCCGGCAAGCATGCGCGCTCGGCCGTGGGCGTCAATGTGCTGCCGCTCAATGTCGCCGTCGAAGTCGACGCCATCATCGAGCTTGCCTAATACGCGCTTGCCGGACCCCAAGCTGACAGACCTCACCCTCACCGCCCGGGTCGTCGACCGGATCGCCAGCATGCCGGCGGCGGCCTGGGATGCTTGTGCCGGCGACGGCAATCCCTTCGTCAGCCACGCCTTCCTCAACGCCCTTGAAGTCTCCGGTTCCGTCGGGCGCGGCACCGGCTGGCTGCCGCAGCATATCGTGCTGGAGGATGCGGCGGGCGTCATTCACGCCGCCACCCCGCTCTACGTCAAGGGCCACAGCCAGGGCGAATATGTGTTCGACCATGGCTGGGCTGAGGCCTATGAGCGGGCCGGCGGCAAGTATTATCCCAAGCTTCAGGTGGCGGTCCCGTTCTCGCCCGTGCCGGGACCACGGCTGTTGGTGAAACCCAGCGCCGATGACAGCGTGATGCGCAGCGCCCTTATCAGCGCGCTCACGCAGACGGCGGAGAAAAGCGGCCTCTCCTCGCTCCATGTCACGTTTTGCGAACAGCAGGAAGCCATGGACATGGTCGACCATGGCTATCTCCATCGCCTGGGCACGCAGTACCACTGGCACAACAAGGGCTATGCCAGTTTCGACGATTTCCTCGGCGACCTGGCGTCGCGCAAGCGCAAGGCGATCCGCAAGGAACGCGCTTCGGTTGCGGCACAGGGTCTCGATATCAGCGCACTTTCCGGCGATGAGCTCACCTCGGCACATTGGGATGCGTTCTTTGCCTTCTACATGGATACCGGCGGGCGCAAATGGGGCCGGCCCTATCTGACCCGCGCCTTCTTCGAAGCCTTGCACGATGCCTTGCGCGACCGCGTCGTGCTGGTCATGGCGTTCCGCGACGGGCAGCCCATTGCCGGCGCCCTCAACCTGCGCGGCCGCGATGCCTTGTTCGGCCGCAATTGGGGCGCCATCGAAGACGTGCCCTTCCTGCATTTCGAATGCTGCTATTACCAGGCGATCGATTATGCGATCGAACACAAGCTCGCCCGCGTTGAAGCCGGCGCACAGGGCGAGCACAAGATCCAGCGTGGCTATTTGCCGGTCGAGACGCATTCGGCACATTGGATTGCCGATCCGCGCTTCAGTGAAGCGGTGGCGGACTATCTTGAGCGCGAGCGCCGCGTGATGCAGAACGAGATCACGGGGCTGATGACGTTGTCGCCCTTCCGCCAGGACAATGACCCAGGACGATGACTGGGCGCGCGATCGTCATCGGTGGCGGGCCGGCGGGCCTCATGGCGGCGGAAGCCTTGTTGCAGGCGGGCGTCGGCGTCGATCTCTTTGACGCGATGCCGTCGGTGGGGCGAAAGTTCCTGATGGCTGGTCGCGGCGGCCTCAACATCACACATTCCGAGCCGCTCGAGCGATTCCTGCCCCGTTACGGCAAAGCGCAGCGCCAGGCGACGGCCTGGCTTGAGGCGTTCGGGCCGCAGGCCTTGCGCGATTGGGTGCAGGCGCTTGGCGTCGACACCTTCATCGGCACGTCCGGCCGCGTCTTTCCGGCCGAGATGAAGGCGGCACCGCTGCTGCGCGCCTGGCTGCATCGGCTGCGCCAACAGGGTTTGCGCATTCATGTCCGGCATCGCTGGATTGGCTGGCACGGCGCGCGCGGCGCATCATTCGCCACACCCAGTGGCCGGGTCGATATCGCGGCGGATGCCATCATTCTGGCCCTGGGCGGCGGGTCCTGGCCGCAACTGGGCTCGGACGGCGCCTGGCAGGCGTTGTTGCAGGAACAGGGGATCGATCTTGCGCCGCTTGAACCCGCCAATTGCGGCTTCGACATCGACTGGAGCGGCCATCTGCGCGAACGGTTCGCCGGGGCCGCGCTGAAAAACATCGCCGCGGTGTTTGCCGGGGAGCGGCGCCATGGCGAAGCGATCGTCACCGAGAATGGCATTGAAGGTGGACTCATCTATGCGTTCTCGGCCCCCTTGCGCGAGGCGATCAAAGGCGCCGGATCGGCCACGCTGCAGCTCGATCTGCTGCCCCATCGCAAGACGGCCGATATCACGGCGGCGCTCGCCAAGCGCGGATCGCGATCGCTGTCGTCGCATCTCAAATCCAGCCTGGGCCTGGACGGCGTCAAGATCGCCCTGCTGCATGAATGTTTGGGCGATGATGAACGCGGCGATGCGAGCGTCATCGCGGAAAGACTGAAGGCGTTGCCGCTCAATCTGATCCGGCCGCGCCCGATGGCCGAGGCGATCAGTTCCGCCGGCGGCGTCAGGTTCGGCGCACTCGATGCGCAGCTGATGGTCAAATCGCTGCCCGGCCTCTTTTGTGCCGGCGAGATGCTGGACTGGGAAGCGCCGACCGGCGGCTATCTGTTGACCGCCAGCTTCGCCAGCGGCCTCATCGCCGGCAAAGGTGCCGCCGCCTGGCTGCAACAGGCGTCTTGACGACCCGCCCGTCGGCGCCTTAAGAGAAACCCCGATGGTTCCCCCATGGATGGATTCCAGGGGATTAATAGGGAACACGGTGCGGACGACCCAAAAGGGGCCAAAACCGTGACTGCCCCCGCAACTGTAAGCGGATAGCTGGGTGCCAACCCAAGCCACTGACCTCTGCAAAGAGATCGGGAAGGCCGGCACATCATGCTGCGACCCGCGAGTCAGGAGACCTGCCATCGACGCGTTCAGATTCAACCCGGGCGGGGTGCCCGAGATGGAGACGTCGATATGGTGCCGTTTTCGGCGCGCCGGCTAGCCGGGCGCTTCTCGATCATCAATTCGATTTCGTGGCGGTCGGCGCTCAGCCGTGACCGCTCCCCCTCGTCTGCCCCCGCTGGATTGTCATGACGGTCAATCCATTGTAGTTATTGCCAGAGATATGTAATGTTATAACATTACATATCTCGATCTCTCGGAGGGAAAGATGAAGGGTAAAACGTTACAACATGCGGCCTTGGCGGCCGGAGCCTGTCTGCTGTGGGGCGTGCACGCGGCACATGCCGAGACCCAGTATCCGCTGACGATTCAAAATTGCGGCGAGACGCTGACCTTCGAGCAGGCGCCCACGCGCATCGTCTCGATCGGCCAGAGCAGCACGGAGATTCTGTATTCCTTGGGCCTCGCCGACAAAGTGGTCGGCACGGCGGTGTGGTTTGGGCCGGTGATGCCGGCCTTTGAAGCCGCCAATGCCAAGATCAAGCGGCTGGCGGATAACGACCCAAGCTTCGAAAGCGTGGTGGCAGAGAAGCCCGACCTGGTGACGGCGGAATATGAATGGCATGTCGGTCCGCAAGGATCGGTCGGTACGCGCCAGCAATTCCACGATCTCAAAATCCCGACCTATGTCTCGCCGGCCGATTGCGTCGCCAAGGATAATTCCGGCGGGGGCGATGGCGTGCGCAAGGAAATGTTCAGCATGTCGCTCGTCTATCAGGAGATCGGCGACATGGCGAAAATCTTCAATGTCGAGGCCCGCGGCGAGGCACTCATCGCCGACCTGAAGGCGCGCGAGAACAAGGCCATCGCCGAGGTGGCCGACAAGAAAGCTGAAGGTCTTTCCATGGTCTTCTGGTTCTCCAGTCCTGAGATCAAGGGCGACGCCTATATCGCCGGCAAGAACGGCACGCCCGCCTACATCATGGACAAGCTGGGCGCGCGCAACGTCGTAACAACGCAAGAGGAATGGCCGCTGGTCGGCTGGGAGACCATTGCCGGCGCCAACCCGCAGGTGATCGTGCTGGCGCGTATGGACCGCCGCCGCTTCCCGGCCGACGACATCGACTTGAAGCTCCAGTTCCTGAAGACGGATCCGGTGGCGAGCCAGCTCGATGCCGTGAAGCAAGGACATATCGTCATCATCGATTCCCAGGCGATGAACCCCTCGCTGCGCACCGTCGACGGCATCGAGGCGGTGGCCGATGGCGTCAAATCCTTCGGCCTGACCAATTGAGGGCCGATACCCTCGATGTCGTCGTTCGGGGCGGGTGGGGCTTTCGGGCCGCACTCGCCCTGACGGGCGTGCTGGCGCTCTGCCTGGCGGTGGGCATGGCCATGTCGATCGGCGAAGTGCCGACGCCGATCTCGGCCACCTATCAGGCCATCGCCCATAAACTGCTGGGTACCGAGACGGCACTTTCGCCGATCGAACTGGGGATCCTGTGGGACTACCGCTTGAGCCGGGCCCTGGTCGCTGCCTGTTGTGGCGGGGCGCTCTCAGTCTGCGGTGTCATTTTGCAGGCGATGCTGCGCAATCCCTTGGCCGAACCTTATGTGCTGGGGATATCAGCCGGCGCATCGACGGGTGCCGTCGGGGTGATGATCCTGGGCCTTGGTGCCGGCCTGCTCTCGGTCGCCGGCGGCGCTTTCATCGGTGCCGTGGTCGCCTTCTTCGTGGTCAGCCTGTTGGCCGCTGGGGCCGGGGGCAGTTCCGATCGCATCATCCTGGCGGGCGTTGCCGGTTCGCAGCTTTTCAATGCCGCCACCTCCTACATCGTCGCCACCTCCGCCAGCGCCGAACAGGCACGCGGCGTGATGTTCTGGCTGCTGGGAAGCCTCAGCGGCGTGCGCTGGCCGGACGTCTATCTGGCGGCGCCGGTCGCGACGTTGGGCTTTGTCGTCTGCCTGCTCAACGCCCGGGCGCTCGATGCCTTCACTTTCGGCAACGATGCCGCCGCGTCGCTTGGCATCGACGTGCGCCGCGTGCGCCTGGTCCTGTTCGGGGTGACGGCCCTGATGACGGCGACCATGGTCGGCATGGTGGGGTCGATCGGCTTCGTCGGCCTCGTCATCCCGCATGCCGTGCGCTTCCTGGTGGGCCCCCTGCACGCGCGCCTGCTACCATTTTCATTGCTGGGTGGGGCACTGTTCATGGTACTGGCCGACATCGTCTCGCGGGTCATCATCCCGCAGCAAATCCTACCCATCGGCGTGGTGACGGCGCTATTCGGCGCGCCGGCCTTCGCCTTCATCCTCTATCGTTCGCGGAGACGATCGCTATGAGCATTACGGCGCGCAATGTCCGCTGGTCCACGGCCGGACGCATGATCGTCGACGGCGTGTCGATTGACGTGCCCCAAGGCAAGACGCTGGGTCTGCTGGGTGCCAACGGTTCTGGGAAATCAAGCTTCCTGCGCCTGCTGGGCAAATTGCGCCAGTTGGAGAGCGGCGTCGTGACGCTGGGTGGCACCGATATTGCTGAGCTGACGCAGCGCCAGATCGCGCGGCGGACTGCCTTCGTCGAGCAGCAGGTTCACACCGAGATCGAGGTTACCATCGCCGACATTGTGCAGCTCGGCCGAACGCCGCATCGTGGTACGCTCGCCGCGTGGACACAGGTTGATGAAGCGGCGGTCGACAACGCGCTGGAGCAGACGGGCCTTGCCGGCATGCGCGATCGATTGTGGCGGACCCTTTCCGGCGGCGAAAGGCAACGCGTGCAGATCGCCCGCGCTTTGGCGCAATCGCCATCCGAGCTGTTGCTCGACGAACCGACCAACCATCTCGACATTCAGCACCAGCTGGAGCTTCTGTCACTGGTCTCCCGCCTGCCTGTGACGACGGTCATTGCCCTGCATGACCTTAATCTGGCCGCCATGTTCTGTGACGCGCTGGTCGTTTTGAAGGATGGGCGCGTGATCGCCCATGGCCACCCGGATGACGTGTTGACCAGGCCATTGCTGCGGGAGGGTTTCGGCGTCGAGGCCCATATTCAACGCTCGCCTCACCACGGCAAGCTGCAGATTCAATTTCTGCCCGAGGGCATGCAGGTGGCGATCGCGTCGGAGGCAGCATGACAATCCGCCTCGCCAACCACTCGCTGAAGGAAGATATCCGCCAATACTGGTCCGACCGCGCGCAGACCTTCGACCTGGCGTTCGGGCACCGCATCCCAGCCGGTGCCGAATTCGATGCCTGGCGTGATGCCATTGCAGCCCATCTGGGGCATCGGCCGCTGCATGTCCTGGAGCTGGCCTGCGGTACGGGCGAAGTGACCCAGGTGCTGCTGTCGCTGGGGCATCAGGTGACGGCGCTGGATTTCTCGGAATCGATGCTGGCTGTCGCGCGCAAAAAGCACGCCGGCAAAGAGAGAAACCTGCGCTTCATTCTGGGTGATGCCGAAAACACCTTCCTGCCCAGCAAGAGCTTCGATGCGATTGTCTGTCGTCATCTGGTCTGGACACTGACCGCCCCCGCAACGGCACTGCAGGAATGGCGCCGCCTGCTGAAACCGGCGGGGCAATTGTTGATCTTCGACGGCGACTGGTCCAGACCAAGGCCGAGTGGCCGGTTGGCTGCAAGCCTCATCGGCTTGCTGGATCGATGGCAGGGGCCGGACCTCAACTATGACGGCGCGATGAGCGAACGGCATGCCGGCATCATGTCGGCTTTGCCGTTTGGCGATGGCCTTACCGCCGAGCGCCTCATGCCTTTGCTGGTCAGTTCCGGTTTCTCCGAGCTGCAGGTCACGTCCCATGCGCCGATCGCCCGTGCCCAGCGCCGTGCCGCCAACTTGCGCAACAAACTGCGCACCTTTGTCTACCGCCGGTTCATCCTCTCAGCGAAGCGCGCCTGACCGTCACGCCCTTTCCAACTGCTCGATCAGCAGATCGGCAAAGGCGTCGGCGAGCGGGCTGACGGAGTCGCCCGGGCGGATGACGAAGTAAGGATGCGGTGCCGGAATCTCGAGATCGAGCACCTTGACCAGTGTGCCGCGGCGCAGATCATCGGCGCAAAGGATGGTACTGCCCACGGCGATGCCACAGCCTTCCTTGGCCGCTTCAAGGGCCAGATGCGAGTTCGGCATATAGACATGCTGGCGGGGCGTGATCTGGCCGCGGCCGCTGGCCCGCAGCAAGCGCGGCCAGTCTTCCTCGCTGTCCCCATGGATGAGCACGTGGTCCTGCAAATCACGCACCGATTTCACCGGCGATTTGTAGAAGAGCTCGGCGCTGCACAGCGGGAAATAGGTCTCATTGCGCAGGATCGCCGTGCGCCTGCCAGGGACGTCGCGCTCGCCGAAGGACATGATGACATCCATCGTCTCGTCGGCGCGCTCGATCGGGAAATGCTTCACGGTGACGGAAGGGAAACGCTGCAAGAAAAGATCGAGGAGGCGCATCAGGCGCAAGGCGGCGAAGGCCGGGGCGCAGGCCAGGCGCAGCTCGCCCTCCACCCGCCCGCGCTGGGTGGTGCGGCAGGCCAGATGGATTTCGTCAAAGGCACTGCCGAGCTTCTGATAGAGCTCGGTCCCCGGCACGGTCAGGGTCAGCGCACGCTGACTGCGGACCATCAATTCAACGCCAAGATCGGCCTCTAGCTGACGGATCTGATAGCGCACGGCGCCGGTGGTGACGTTGAGTTGCGCCGCCCCTTCGGCGATCCCACCGCCCCGCGCCACCGCATAGAACGTGCGCAATGCCGTCAGGCGCCCCAGGCTTTCCCACATCTCGCCCTCAATTGTGGCAATTTAATTCCCATATTCGGCGAGAAATATTCATTTCTGTCAATCTGATTGTCGGACGTAGGATATGGGTTCTGTTTCACCCAGCATTGGCAGGCACCCGACATGGCACCCGATTCAGGTCCGCAGGCATCCGGCACCCAAGCGCAGAAGGATTTCGCCGAGATCGCCGCCCGCATGATCGACGGCAAGACCACGCCGCTCTATACCCTGCCCGCGCGCTGGTACCATGCCGATGACGTCTATGAAGCCGAGCGCTGGAGCGTTTTTGCCGGGACCTGGCAGTTCATCTGCCGCGAGGCGGACCTGCCGCAGCCCGGCGATTATACCGCGGCGAAGATTGCCGGCTTCGATATCTTCGTGCTGCGTGATCGCAACGGCGCGCTGAAGGCGTTCCACAATCTATGTTCGCACCGCGCGGCACCGCTCTTTGCCGAGGGCACCGGCCATTGCGACGTGCTGCGCTGCCGTTATCACGGCTGGACCTTCGACCATGACGGCAAGCTGAAGGCGGCACCACATTTTGGCGAATGCGACTGGTTCAAGAAGGACGATCATGGGCTGAAAGCCGTGCGGCTCGATACCTGGCGCGGCCTGGTCTTCGTGAACATCGACGGTAAGGCCGAGAGCCTTGCCGATTTCCTCAGCGATGTCGCCAAGCTGGTCGAGCCTTACCCGATCGAGACCTTCCACAGGCGCGGTGGCGAAGACCTTGCCATCAAGTGCAATTGGAAGACCTATACCGACAATTTTGTGGAAGGCTACCACATCCCCGGCATCCATCCGTTCCTCAGCCAGGCGATCGATTTCGGCGGTTTCGAAACGACCTATGGCAAGCATGTCGTCATCATGCGGGCACCCCAGAAGGCGAGTTCGATCTATGGCGGGTTGTGGCTGTGGATCTGGCCGAACATGACCCTGTCGGTCTATCCAGACGGCATGAACATCTCGCGCATCGTGCCGCACGCCCCGCGCCTCACGTCACTGCATTACAATTTCTATTTCCAGGACATCTCGCCGGCGACGGCTGAAGCGCAGCAGAAGACCATCGACATCAACGTCCAGATCGTGCGCGAGGATTTCGGCATCTGCGAGGATGCACAGGACAATCTGGAATCAGGCGTCTACCAGCGCGGCCCCTTGAGCCCGAAGCACGAGATGGGCGTGAAATATTATCACGACGAAGTGCGGGCGGCCTTGAAGGCCCGGGGCATAGCGGAATAGCCGGTTATGGCGCCTTGTTGATCACGGCTTCGATGCGGAAGCCGTCAGGATCGATGATGAAAGCGGCGTAATAATGGGGACCATAATCCGGCCGCAGCCCGGGGGCACCATTATCGCTGCCGCCGGCCTTGAGGGCTGCGGCATGGAATGCATCGATTGCAGCGCGGGTAGGTGCGGCGAAGGCCAGGTGAAACCCTTGCCCCGCCGCCAAATGTCCCAATGAGCGCTGCTTGATGGCAAACTTGTCGTCGCCATCGGTCAGACCATAGCCCACCGCCTGATCGTCTTCGCCCGGTCGTATATCGTCCCACACCCGGCGAAAGCCCAAGGGTGCCAGCACGGCGTCATAGAACGCTGCCGAACGGGCGATATCAGAAACGCCGAAGGATATGTGATGCAGCATCGGTGCTGCGGGCCGACCTTAGAGTGCCGGCCGTCAGAACGGAATGTCGTCGTCGAGATCGCCACCGCGGCCACCGCCGCCACCGGACGAACCACCGCCAAAGCCGCCACCACCACCACCTGAGCCGCCGCCATAACCACCGCCGCTGCCGCCACCGTAACCGGCGTCACCGTTGTCGGACATGCCGCCGCCCTCACCCTTGCCGTCGAGCATGGTGAGTTCGCCGCGGAAGCGCTGCAGGACGACTTCGGTCGTATACTTTTCTGCGCCCGACTGGTCGGTCCATTTGCGGGTCTGCAACTGGCCTTCGAGATAAACCTTGGAGCCCTTCTTCAGGAACCGCTCAGCCACATCGACCAGGCGTTCGTTGAAGATCACCACGCGGTGCCATTCGGTCTTTTCCCGGCGCTCGCCAGAGCTCTTGTCGCGCCAGTTTTCCGACGTTGCAATCGACAGATTGGCGACCTTGGTGCCGTCCTGGGTCGAGCGGATCTCGGGGTCGCGCCCGAGATTGCCGATGAGAATGACCTTGTTGACGCTGCCCGCCATGAACTGCCCCCTGCTGGAATCCGATTGAAATTGGTGCGCCCGTATAGCGCCTTGTTGGTCCTTTTCCTAGCATTCAGATGAGTAGAACAAAAGGGGTATTCGCTGCCCTTGATCGTCGCTATGATGCCGCCCAAAGACGGCCCTCCGCCGCCCCCGAATTCCAGCCCCGAGAAGATCCGCCGATATGGCTAACCGTTTGACAGATCACAAGATTTCCGTTCGAGGCGCGCGCGAACACAACCTTAAAAACGTCGATGTCGACATGCCTCGGGATTCCCTGGTGGTGATCACCGGCCTTTCTGGGTCGGGGAAGTCGTCCCTGGCCTTCGACACGATCTATGCCGAGGGCCAGCGCCGCTATGTCGAAAGCCTCTCGGCCTATGCCCGCCAGTTCCTGGAACTGATGCAAAAGCCGGACGTCGATTCCATCGACGGCCTATCGCCGGCGATCTCGATCGAGCAGAAGACGACGTCGAAGAACCCGCGCTCGACCGTCGGCACGGTGACCGAGATCTATGATTATATGCGCCTGCTGTTCGCGCGCGTCGGCATCCCCTATTCGCCGGCGACGGGCTTGCCCATCGAGAGCCAGACCATCAGCCAGATGGTCGACCGCATTATGGCCCTGCCCGAGGGAACGCGCCTGTTGCTCCTCGCCCCCATCGCCCGCGGTCGCAAGGGTGAATACAAGAAGGAATTCCAGGACCTGCAGAAGCGCGGGTTCCAGCGCGTGCGCGTCGACGGCAAGATCTATGAGATCGGCGAAGTGCCGAACCTCAACAAGAAGCTGAAGCATGATATCGAGGTGGTGGTCGACCGCATCGCCGTGAAGCCGGGTCTCGAGACGCGCCTGGCCGGCAGCGTCGAAACGGCGCTGGGTCTTGCCGACGGCCTGCTCTTTGCCGATTACGCCGACAAGCCGGATGAGCGCATTCTCTTCTCCTCGCGCTTCGCCTGCCCCGTTTCCGGCTTCACCATCGACGAAATCGAACCGCGCCTCTTCTCCTTCAACAACCCGTTCGGCGCCTGCCCGGTTTGCGATGGCTTAGGGGAAAAGCTCTATTTCGACCCCGAGATGGTCGTGCCGGATACATCGAAGAGCCTGCGCGACGGCGCTATCGCGCCCTGGGCCAATTCGACGTCGCAATACTACAACCAGGCGCTGGAAAGCCTCGCCAAGCATTACAAATTCGCCCTCGGCACCGCCTGGAAAGATCTGCCTAAGAAGATCCGCGACGTCATCCTGTTCGGCTCGGGCGAGGAGGTCGTCACCATGTCGTTCGATGACGGCACCCGCTCCTACAAGACAACGCGGCCGTTCGAGGGCGTCATCACCAATATGGACCGCCGCTTCCGCGAAACGGACAGCAACTGGGTGCGCGACGAGCTCGGCCGTTTCCAATCGACCAGCCCGTGCGAGGCCTGCGAAGGCAAACGCCTGAAGCCCGAGGCGCTCGCGGTCAAGATCGACAAGAAGAACATCGCCGATGTGGCCGACTTCTCGATTCTGGGTGCCGCAGATTGGTTCGGCGGCCTCTCTAAGAAGCTCACCAAGAAGCAGAACGACATCGCCTATCGCATCCTGAAGGAGATCAACGAGCGCCTGGGCTTCCTCAACTCCGTGGGCCTCGAATATCTAACTCTTGCCCGCGCCTCGGCGACCTTGTCGGGCGGCGAGAGCCAGCGCATCCGCTTGGCCTCGCAAATCGGCTCGGGCCTCACCGGCGTTCTTTACGTGCTCGACGAGCCGTCGATCGGCCTGCATCAGCGCGACAATGACCGCCTGCTCGCGACCCTGAAGCGCCTGCGCGATCTCGGCAACACCGTGCTGGTGGTCGAGCATGACGAGGACGCGATCCGTCATGCCGATTACCTCATCGACATGGGGCCGGCCGCCGGCATCCATGGCGGCACGGTGGTGGCGCAAGGGACGCCCGCCGAGGTAATGAAGTCCAACAGCCTCACGGCGCAATACCTCAATGGCAGCCGCCGCATCGAGGTGCCGTCGGAACGGCGCAAGGGTGCCGGCAAACAGGCAAAGCTGCGCATCGTCGGCGCCAAGCACAACAATCTGAAGAACATCACCGTCGACATTCCGCTGGGCACCATGACCTGCGTCACCGGCGTGTCCGGCGGCGGCAAATCGACCCTCATCATCGAGACGCTTTATAATGCGCTGGCCAAGCGCCTTCATGACGCGCGCACGCATCCCGGTGAGCACGACCGCATCGAGGGCATCGAATTCCTCGACAAGGTGATCGATATCGACCAGTCACCGATCGGCCGTACGCCGCGCTCGAACCCAGCCACCTATACCGGCGCCTTCACGCCGATCCGCGAATGGTTTGCGGGCCTGCCCGATGCCCAGGCGCGCGGCTACAAGGCCGGCCGTTTCTCCTTCAACGTCAAGGGCGGCCGCTGCGAATCCTGCGAAGGCGACGGCGTCATCAAGATCGAGATGCACTTCCTGCCCGATGTCTATGTGCAATGCGACCAGTGCAAGGGCAAGCGCTACAACCGCGAAACGCTCGAAGTGCATTTCAAGAACAAGTCGATCGCCGACGTGCTCGACATGACGGTCGAGGAAGGCGTCGAGTTCTTCAAGGCCGTCCCCGCCATCCGCGACAAGCTCGCCATGCTCAACCAGGTGGGCCTCGGCTATGTCCATATCGGCCAGGCGGCCACGACGCTGTCGGGCGGCGAAGCGCAGCGCGTGAAGCTCGCCAAGGAACTCTCCCGCCGCGCCACGGGCCGGACGCTCTACATTCTCGACGAGCCGACCACGGGCTTGCATTTCGAGGACGTGCGCAAGCTTCTCGAAGTGCTGCAACACCTCGTCGACCAGGGCAATACCATCGTCGTCATCGAACACAACCTCGAAGTCATCAAGGTCGCCGATTGGATCATCGACCTCGGCCCGGAAGGCGGCGACAAGGGCGGCAAGATCGTCGCCCAAGGCACGCCGGAAGATGTCGCGGACACGCCGGGGAGCTACACCGGACACTATCTGGCACCTTACTTGAGCAAGCGGGCGAAGAAGAAGGCTGCGCGAGGGTAACGATGTACAAGCTCTATTACAGCCCGGGCAGTGCCGCGATGGCGGCGCAGGCGATGATTAATGAGATCGGCGCCCATTTGGGATCGACGTTGGCTGAGTTCATTCTGGTCGACGACGAGAAGAACGAGCAGAAGAGCCCGGAATATATGAAGCTCAACCCGCATGGCCGGGTGCCGACGCTCATCTATGACGATGGCAAGGTCATGTATGAGAGTGCCGCCATCTGCCAGTTCCTGACCGAGCGGCATCCGGAGGCGAGGCTCGCACCCGCCGTCGGCCATGCCGATCGTGGGCTCTATCTGCAATGGATGGCCTATCTCACCAACACGCCGCAGGAAGCGTCGATGCATTGGTGGCATGCTGAGAACTACATCGACGGTAAGGCTGAGCAGGCCAAGATGAAAGCGAAGGCCGAAGAGCGTCTGGCGAAGATGTGGACGTTCCTCGATGGTGTCATCGCCACCAAGGGGCCGTATCTTTGCGGCGCTAACTTTTACGCTTGCGACTATTTCCTGGTGATGCTGATCCGTTGGACGCGCAGCATGCCCAGGCCCGGCCATACCTATCCGCGTCTCAACGGGCTGGTGAAGACCGTCATGGCACGGCCGGCCTATGCCAAGATGCTAAAAGACCAGGGCATCATCCAGCCGGTCTGACGTCTAACGCCCCTCACCCCGCCCCTCTCCCCACTTCGTGGGGCGAGGGAGTCTCGACCGAGTTTTGCCTCGGGCCCCTCGCCCCGCTTGCGGGGAGAGGGGTTGGGGTGAGGGGTACTATGCCGACGCTCTAAACCGACCCGGAAAAGCGCACGCCGACGATCACCCCGTCGGCACGTACGACTTCGCAGGCATGTTCGCTGCCGTCGCTGAGACGCAAGGTGAAGAGCTTTGGCAGCGGTGTCAGTTCGGGGAAGACCAACCTGGCTCCGGATTCTGACCAGTCGCGCACCTGGCAGTCATAGAGGCTGGCGCCTCCATTGAAGATCGCCTTCGCTCCTTTCAGCATCTTGCGGCGCGGATGCCGACGCTTGTCGGCCCCGGATTCCTGCATGCCATTCTCCCTGCCCCAAGCGGGATAGGAGAGTATCGTGCGCCGTTTTACGCATGTGAGCTACGCTGCCTTGGCTGCAATACCTTCGATTTCGATCAACCATTCCGGATTGGCCAAACCGGCCACGATGATGAGGGTGGAGGCAGGCTGTGCACCGTTCAACGCCTTATCACGGGCAACACGCGATGCCGGCACATCACTGGCCCGCGTCAGCATGACATTGACCTTCACCAGGTCTTGGACCGTCATGCCATCCGCCTCCAGGCAGGCGACCAGATTGCTCCAAGCGAGATCCGCCTGCGCCTCGAAGCCTTGGGCGGTCTTGTGCTGGCGGTCGGCACCGACCTGGCCGCTGATATGCAGCCAGCGATAATTGGCCGGTGCCGACACCATCTGCGAATAGCGGCTGAAAGGCGGCGGCGCGGAGGGTGGATTGAGGAAGCTCAGCATATCTTATCTCCTTGATTAGATGGATTTAATCGTTTCGTGCATCGGCTTTGTTGTCAATGTGCTTCGGGAAGGTTATGACCCCGCCATGACAACCACCCCCCCAAAGCCCGTTCACATCATCGGCGCTGGCCTGGCCGGATCCGAAGCCGCCTGGCAACTCGTCTCGGCCGGCGTCCCCGTCATCCTCCACGAGATGCGGCCCATGCGCGGCACCGACGCGCACCAGACCGACAAATGCGCAGAACTCGTCTGCTCGAATTCCTTCCGCTCCGACGATGCGGAGAACAATGCCGTCGGCTTGCTGCACGAAGAGATGCGCCGCGCCGGCTCGCTGATCCTCAAATCCGCCGACAAGCACAAGCTGCCGGCGGGCGGCGCGTTGGCCGTCGATCGCGACGGCTTTGCCGAGGCCGTGACCGCCACGCTCACGAGCCATCCGCTGGTGACATTCGAACGCGGTGAAATCGCCGGCCTGCCGCCGGCCGAGTGGGACAATGTCATCATCGCCAGCGGCCCCCTCACCTCGCCGGCCTTGGCGGAGGCGATCCTGACGCTTACCGGTGAAGCGTCTTTGAGTTTCTTCGACGCCATCGCGCCCATCATCCACAAGGATAGCATCAACCTGGAGCGCGCCTGGTTCCAGTCGCGCTATGACAAAGTCGGCCCCGAAGGGGACGGCGCCGATTACATCAACTGCCCGATGGACAAGCCGGACTACTTGGCCTTCATCGACGCAGTGCTGGCCGGCGAGAAGACCGAGTTCAAGGAATGGGAAGGCACACCCTATTTCGAAGGCTGCCTGCCCATCGAGATCATGGCGGGACGCGGCCCCAACACGTTGCGCTTCGGCCCGATGAAGCCCATTGGCCTCTTTGATCCGCATGCGCAGCGCCGACCCTATGCGGTGGTGCAGCTGCGCCAGGACAACGCTCTGGGCACGCTCTACAACATGGTCGGCTTCCAGACGAAGCTGAAATATGCCGAACAGGTGCGCGTGTTCCGCATGATCCCCGGCCTCGAGAATGCCGAGTTCGCACGCCTTGGCGGCCTGCACCGCAACACCTTCATCAACAGCCCAAAGCTGCTGGATCACAGCCTGCGCCTCAAAGCCGATCCGCGCCTGCGTTTTGCCGGCCAGGTGACCGGTGTCGAAGGCTATGTCGAGAGTGCCGCCATCGGCCTCCTCGCCGGCCGTTTCGCCGCCGCGCAACGCCTGGGACAGACACTCACGCCGCCGCCACTCACCACCGCGCTCGGCGCACTCATCGGCCACATCACGGGTCAGGCAGATGCCAAGACCTTCCAGCCGATGAATGTCAATTTCGGCCTGTTCCCTGAAATCGATGCGCCGGAAGGCCTCAACAAAGCGCAGCTGCGGGAGTGGAAGGCTGGGCGCAAGCCGCGCCTCAGCGCAAGGGCACTGACCGAGTTGCAAAGCTGGCTCAATCGAAGCGCACAGGCCTGCTAGCTGCCGGTTGCGGCACCATTCTCCAGCAGGCCGACCGCTGCGGCGGCACCGAGGCAATACAACTTGTCCGACAAGTTGGATTGTTTGCGGCAATACGCGGTGTCGGTCTCCCTCACGTCAAGTGCATCGGCGAACTCCACGACAATGCAATCGGCAATGCCCTTGCTTGCTTTGAGGCAGCCATTCACGACGTATCCGGCAAGGTCATGTGCAACGTCTTGCGCCTGACTTGTGGAATCCGTCCAGTCCTCGGATGTGACGTCCTGATGCATGTAGGATTTCATCCGCGATATCATGATACCGCCCGCCGCACAGCTGACGAACGGCTCGATAGCCTTGTGCGCCGCGCAATGCGCGTCCACCCCGCCACTGGGGTCAAGCAGCTTTGAAATTCCATGAGATACACAAGGCGGATTGGCCGTGTCCGCCAATTTAGAAATGTCTTCCCCTTCACCCAAGCAGGAAGCCAGCAGCAGGATACCCAATTTGCTGGTTGCCCGTTCCTTGCGCGCGTCGAGTTCGGGGAAACTCGGCGGCGCATCGTTTCCTTCTTCGGCCTTCAATTCTTGAAGAAGTGTCAATAGCGCTTCCAGCTCACCCGCCGAACCCTCCAGAGATCTCAGCGCTTCAGTCGCCGCGGCGGCTTTCGCTGGAGGCTTGGCCGCAGGCGCCGATTGACAGCCTGCCGCCAGTATCGCCAAGAGAATCAGTATTGCTGAAGATATAAATCCCTGCGTCTTCATGCCCCGCCCTATTTCCAACCTATCCACCGGAGTGTTGCGCAGTCACGATCACACCGCAACTCTAAATGGTCGGCCATTTCCCCGCGCACTCCTAGAAGAGATAGGGAAGTTTGCTTCTGATAAGCTTCACTGTTGCGACGCCGGACACACAGTCCTCGCGCGCCCAACCGGTCGGACAGCCCGCGACAGCGGTTCGATCGATCTCAAAGAGCCGCAACACATAGTCGTCCTGGCAGGCCGCCGCGTCGGACTGACTCGCAGATTTGCAGTGCTTTGTGGCGTTCTCGTTCAAGACTGCGTTGAGGCGCTCCCATGCCCCTAACTGGTCACTCCAAAACAGCTCCCAAGGGATATCGGCTGAACCGGCGTTCTTTGCAACCAATGTCAGCAACGTTCCGTCGACGATGCAGCCGATGAAAGTGCCCTGTTCAAGCTGCGCGCGACAACCGCTCTCCCCTGCCTCCGCACCAAACGCAGATACCGTTCGAGAGACGACACAGTCCATTTGATCGGGGGTCAGGCCAAACGGACGCTCTGGCGGCAATTTGCAGACTTGGTTCAGACGTTCATATAGGACGACATATTCTGCATCGAGACCGGAGACTGCCCGAGCTTCTGCCGAGGTCATCGTCGAAGGTTGGCCGACCAGATCAGCGTCATTCTTCGGCATAGCTTGGCTTGCACATGCCGTCAGCAACAGCAGAAATGATATGAGGAAGGGCTTCATAAAGCAGACTCTGGTTGACCGTTCCTTGCCCGTGCGCATCGCAACTACATCGTGCTATGACGCCACGCGATCCAGCTTGAGCCGGATCGAATGGGCGAATCCCGCCCAGTAAATGCACATATCGCGCTGTTCCTTAGTCGGGCAGAAGTCGATCGACTGGGGCTTGACCTCGAAATAACGGAACATCGACGTCTCGACGCATTCGTTCATCGCCGATTTGCTGGGCGTGAGGCAGGACGCCTTTATTCTTTCACTGATGAGCTTGCTGGCCTGCTGGCCGCGCGCATCGCGGCTGCCCCATTGCACCTCGGCCGGGAGTGGCGCCGAGCCGCTGTTCTTGATGACGTTGCCGACGAATTGGCCTTCCAGGATGCAACTGACGAATTGCTTCAAATCGCGCCCTTGCCCACAGGGTCCGGCGCCATCGGCGGCATCGAAGGCCTCGACGAGGCGAGAGCGCACGCAGATGGCTTGCCCCGCCGGCAATGTCAGCAAGTCGTCGGGCGTTTCGAGCTTGGCCTGGCACGCGTCGGAAAGCGCCCGGTGCAATTCGACCAAGGCATCCTTTGTCCCGCTCAGGCGCCACAGATCCTCGCTGGTCGCCATCGGCGCTTTCGATGCCGGTTCAGACGACGCACACGCAGCGGCGATGACCAGAAGAACAACACTCAGGGTGTTACGGCAGAGACGACCCAACATCCTTCCCCCTTCGACGTGACGACGCATGGCCAGGTCAGGAGCGAATGCGCCCGATGGCCGTCTTCCAACCCGCATAGAGCCTTTCGCGGTCGGCTTCTGCCATGTCCGGACGGAACTCGCGCTCCTGCTGCCAGTTGGCGGAGGCCGCCTTGAGATCGGGAATGATGCCGACGCCAAGACCCGCGGCTATGGCCGCACCCAGGGCCGTCGTTTCCACGACGACGGGGCGCCCGATCGGCACATTCAAGAGGTCCGCCAGGAACTGCATCACCCAGTCGTTGCGCGCCATGCCGCCATCGACGCGCAGAGACTGCACCTCGGTGCCGGTATCGCTGATCATGGCGCTCATCAGGTCACGGGTCTGGTAGCAGACGGCTTCCAGCGCCGCACGCACGATCTCGGCAATGCCGGTGTCGCGGGTGAGACCCAGAAGCGCACCGCGTGCCATCGGGTCCCAATAAGGCGCGCCAAGCCCCGTGAAGGCCGGGACCAGATAGACACCACCGGTCCCGCGCACGGAGCGTGCCAGGCGTTCCGTTTCGCCGGCCTGTTGGATGAGCTTCAAGCCGTCGCGCAGCCATTGCACGGCAGCGCCGGCGATGAAGATGCTGCCTTCGCTGGCATAGGCCGTTTCGCCTTTGAGCTTGTAGCCAACGGTGGTGAGCAGCCGGTTCTTGGAGAGAACGGCCCTGCCGCCCGTATTCATCAAGGCAAAGCAGCCGGTGCCATAGGTGCTCTTGATCATGCCGGGCTTGAAGCAAGCCTGGCCGATGAGCGCTGCCTGCTGGTCGCCGGCCATCCCGGCAACCGGCAGGCTGGCGCCCAGCTCACGCGGATCCGTCATACCGAACGCACTGGCATTCTCGCGGATCTCCGGCAGCATCGAGCGCGGCACGCCGAAAAGCTTCAGCAGTTCGTCATCCCAGTCGAGCTTGTGGATATCGCACAGCATGGTGCGCGAGGCGTTGGTGACGTCGGTCGCGTGGCTTTTGCCGCCGGTGAGGCGCCACAGCAGGAAGGTGTCGATGGTCCCGAAGGCCAGGTCGCCCTTATCGGCCGCAGCGCGCGCACCGGCCACATTCTCTAGAATCCAGGCGATCTTGGTGGCCGAGAAATAGCTGTCGATCAGCAAGCCAGTCTTTGCCTGGATCTTTGGCTCCCAGCCATCGGCGATGAGCTTCTTGCACAACGGCGCGCCACGCCGATCCTGCCAGACGATAGCGTTATGAACGGGCTTCCCGGTCTTGCGGTCCCAGACCACCGTCGTTTCGCGCTGATTGGTGATGCCAATGGCGGCAATTCGCTCAGCGCCGACCTTGGCGATGACGCCCTTGGTCACCTCGACCGTGGCGCGCCATATTTCCTCCGGATCATGTTCGACCCAGCCATCGGCCGGATAAACCTGCGTGAGCTCCTTTTGTGCCGTCGCCTGCGGTTCGCCCTTCAACGAAAAAGCGATGGCGCGCGTGCTGGTGGTGCCCTGGTCGATGGCGAGGATGAGATCCGCTTTGGCCATGCGCGCGATCCTCACTTCGTACCGAACAAGCGATCGCCGGCATCGCCGAGCCCCGGCACGATATAGGCGTTCTCGTTGAGATGGGAATCCAATGCCGCCATGAAGATCGGCACGGTTGGATGGGCGGCTTGGACAACCCGCACACCCTCCGGCGCCGCCACCAGTGACATCAGGCGGATATTGTCGTCGGCGATGCCGCGTTTGTTGAGCGTATCGATCGCAGCCGAGGCTGAATGCCCAGTCGCCAGCATGGGATCAACCAGGATGAATATGCGGCCTTCCGGTTCCGGTAGCTTCACGAAATATTCAACCGGCCGCTTGGTCTCATGGTCGCGATAGAGACCGATATGCCCCATCCGCGCCGCCGGCACCAGTTCCATCAATCCGTCCGCCATGCCGAGGCCGGCGCGCAAGATCGGCACCACCGCGACTTTCTTCCCCATGATGACCGGTGCCGCCATTTTGGTGAGTGGCGTTTCGATCTCCTGCGTCGTCATCGGCAGGTCGCGCGTCAGCTCGTAGCCCATGAGCAGCGCGATTTCCTTCAGCAGCTGCCGGAACAAGGTGGTCGGCGTTGCCTTGTCGCGCATCATCGAGAGCTTGTGCTGGATCAGCGGATGATCGAGCACGCTGAGCGTCGGAAATTCCTTGAAGGTCTTGACCATGGGCTTGCTCCCTGCTCCCGCCCGCAACAGTCCGGGCCGGTTGTTGTTCTTTTTAGATGACCTGAAAGCCGTGCTTATAGGGATCGCGATCGTCGATGAAGATGGTGTTGTAGCCGGTCACGCGCGCCCAGCCTTCGATCGACGGCACGATGGCCGGCTTGTTGCCGACCGCCGCCGCTTTCTCGACCCGCCCCTTGAACAGCGAGCCGATGATGCTTTCATGAACGAAATTGTCGCCGACCGTCAGCTTGCCCTTGCCTGCCAGCTGCGCCATGCGCGCCGAGGTGCCGGTGCCGCAGGGCGAACGGTCGATCGCCTTGTCGCCATAGAAGACGGCGTTGCGGGCGTCGGCACCATCAACCGTTGGCTTGCCCGTCCAGAGGATATGCGACAGCCCGCGGATGGTCGGGTTGTCTGGATGCTCGAAGGTGTACCGCTCGTTCATGCGCCGGCGCAGTTCGCGGCTCATGGCGATGAGCTCGCCGGCGGTAAAATCCGCCATGTCGCGATAGTTCTCCTGCGGCTCGACGATGCAATAGAAATTGCCGCCATAAGCGACATCGACCTTGATCGGGCCGAGTTCGGGGCAGTCGATCTCGAGACCTTCCGAATGCAAGAAACCTGGCACGTTGGTCAGGCGCACACTCTCGACATACTCGCCGACCTGCTCATACTGCGCGACGACGAGGCCGGCCGGCGTATCCAGCCGCAGCTCGCCCGGCTTCTTCGGCCGGACCAAGCCGTTCTCGATCGCCACCGTCACCGTGCCGATGGTGCCGTGACCGCACATCGGCAGGCAGCCGGAGGTCTCAATGAACAAGATGGCAACATCGCAATCGTCGCGGGTCGGCGGATAGAGGATGCTGCCGGACATCATGTCGTGGCCACGCGGCTCGAACATCAGCCCTTTGCGGATCCAGTCATATTCACTGAGGAAATGCTGGCGCCGATCACTCATCGTGGCGCCGCGCAATTGCGGGCCACCCCCGGAAACGACCCGCACGGGATTGCCGCAGGTATGCGCGTCGATACAGGAAAAGGTGAATCGGGCCATAGTTAACCTTTTGATGGACAAGGGACTTGCGCGAATTGCGGCGCATGACAGTGAGCCTGCCAATTGATATAACCCGGCCCCGGCCTTGGCAATCTTGAACCGACTGATTCTGCGCGCCTATGACCCAGGACATCCTGAATGCAGACCGCACAACAGACTCTCCGCCAAGCACAACCGAGGCAGAATCGGTGAACCGCCGCTCCTTCCATATTCGCTATGCAGCCATGTTCTTCTCGCCGATGCTGGTTGTGGTCGTCATCGTCGGCGCTCTTTATGCTTTCCTTTGGCGGACGCTGGAGACGATCGGCCCGGTGACCGCCGCGCGACTGCAAGACAAGACAGGTGATCTCTACGGTGCCGCGCTCTTCTATCGACCCTTTGCCTACAAGCTTGAGCGTTACCGACTTACGTCGCCAGATATTCTTTTGGTCGGTTCTTCCCGTGTGATGCAGTTCGCGGGCGAGGTCTTCAACGTGCCGGTTCTCAATTCCGGTGGCGCCTCCAACACACTCGACCAGACCGTCGGCTTCATCCGCGCTGCTCTGGCTGTTCACAAGCCCAAGGCGATCTTGATCGGGCTCGATTTCTGGTGGTTCAATCCAAGTCGCGACGACGATATCGATGCGACCGGCGATATGAGCGACGATGTTGATCTGTCGCTGAGCCAGCTCTTCGCACCGCTGCAATGGGTATCCGAAGGCAGCCTTCGTGCAGGCTCATTTTTCGAAGCCCTCCTGCCGGTGAAGGATTTGGCTCCCGGCATTGGCGCTTTCGCCAAGTTCGGCGGTCGCGGGTGGGATGTCTATGGGCGATATGACTACGGCACCCTCCTCGACGGCGGTATGCAAAGTGACGATCGACATTTTAAGCGCACGCTGAAGCGCCTGCAAAGCGCCAAGATATCGAGCAAGCTCAACGTCCGTGTCTCGCCATCGGCCGAGAAAATCGATGAACTGCGGCAACTCTTGGCTGAACTGGACGGGCAATCGATCGAGGTCGTGCTGTTCTTACCGCCTTTGGCCGGTTCGGTATTGCAGGCGATTGAGCAGGACCCCGAGAGCCGGTTGATTCCGCTGTGGCGCGACGCCATGGCAAACCTCGGTGCGCGCGTTTTCGATTTTACCGATCCGCAGGCCCTCGGCTCCAATGATTGCGAGTTTGTGGATGGGTTTCACGGCGGTGCAGTCACATATATGCGTATCCTGGATGCGATCGCCGACTATGGCGACACGATCCTGTCGCGCGCCATCGATCGCGATATGGTCGCAGGCCTCATCGCCACCAATGCCGGGCACGCCCGCGTCAACGAACTGCTGCCCGGCGACGCGCCGCCGGAAATCGACTTCCTCGATCTAGGTTGCCCAAAAGCCCTTTGACTCCGTTGCCGTTCTCCGGCGCGCTGAACGAGAAACCGACATGCTCTTTAATTCCTACCAGTTCCTGTTCGCCTTCCTTCCTGCAACGCTGGCCCTGTTCTTCCTGCTGGGGCGGTTTGCGTCGCGGGACTTCGCGATCGGTTTTCTCGCTTTGGCTTCGGTGTTCTTTTATGCCTGGTGGAATTGGGTCTACATCATCCTCATCCTGGCTGAGGTCGTCTTCAGCTTCCTGGTCGGCCGGCAATTGGAACGGACCGATCTCGATCAGCGTAAGCGCCATCTCATTCTGGCCGCGGCCATCGCCCTAATCTTGCTTGTGCTCGGCTATTTCAAATACACCAATTTCTTCCTTGGCATGATCAACGAGGTCGGCGGCACGCAACTCGGCCCCTGGCACATCATCCTGCCGCTCGGCATTTCCTTCCATACCTTCCAGCAGATTGCCTATCTGGTTGATGCCTATCGGCGTTCCGCCAAGCATTATCGCCTGATCGACTTCTGCCTGTTCGTCACCTTTTTCCCGCAGCTCATTGCCGGCCCGATCGTCCACCACAACGAGGCCATCCCGCAAATCCGCCGCCCAGGCTTTCTGACGCCGCGCGGCATCAACCTGCTGGTGGGCCTGTCCCTTTTCGGCCTGGGCCTCTTCAAGAAGACGATCATCGCCGACACACTGGCGCAGGTAGCCAATCCGGCGTTCAACGCCGCTGCCGGCGGCGCCCATCTCACCCTCGTCGAAGCGTGGATGGGTGCTCTGGCGTACTCCCTGCAACTCTATTTCGATTTCTCGGGCTATTCGGACATGGCCATCGGCCTGGCACGCATGTTCAACGTGCGCTTTCCGGCCAACTTCCATTCGCCCTACAAGGCCGTGAACATCGCCGATTTCTGGCGGCGCTGGCACATGACCCTGTCGCGCTTCCTGCGGGACTATCTCTATATCCCGCTGGGCGGCAATCGCCAGGGTACGGCCCGTCAGGTGATCAATCTGTTCCTCACCATGTTGCTGGGGGGGCTTTGGCATGGTGCCGGCTGGACCTTCGTGATCTGGGGCGCCATGCACGGCATCTTCCTGGCAATCCAGCGCTTGTGGTCAAGCTTTGCCAAAGGGCGCGGCTTCGTCCTGCCGCGCTGGCTCGGCTGGCTGATCACGACGCTCTGCGTCATGGCTGCCTGGGTCTATTTCCGCGCGCCCGATGTCGCCACCGCCCACAGCGTTCTGGCTTCGCTGGTCGGTGGCCATGGCTTCAGCCTCAAGACGCCGAACTTGCCCGACATGCCGCTGGATGGGTGGCCGGTCATCCTGCTTGCCGGTCTGGTCGCCGTCCTCGCCCCAAACAGCACCGAGATATTCCGCCGTTATGCGCCAACCCTGAAATTGGTCACACTGGCGCAACGGCGCCTGGGTCGGTTCGAGCGGTATCTGGAATGGCGCCCCGTGACTGCCTGGGCGCTTATTGCCGGCATCGTGACGACGGCGGGTGCCGTCGCCATTCTAGGCTGGCAATCGGAATTCCTTTACTTCCAGTTCTAGTGAGACTGTCAGTATGCCGCGACTTCTGCGTTACGCGATCCTCTTTGCCCTGCCGGTGGCGATCGCCGCGTCCGCGCTCGGGCTCTCCTACCTGGTGCTGGACCGCGCTGGCGAGACGATCGATCCGCTGGCCGCAGCAAGGCTGCAGCAAGGCGCCGATGTCGTCTACAGTTCAGCGCTCTTCTATCGACCGCGCCCCTATAAGATCGAGCGGGCAAGGCTGACCAAGGCGGACATTGTCCTGCTGGGTTCGTCGCGCGCGATGCAATTCGTCGGCGCACCCTGGAAAGTGCCGACCTACAATGCGGGCGGCGCGATGCGTGATCTGGAATCAGGTGAGATCTTCACCGACAGTCTGCTCGAGCTTCACCATCCCAAACGCATCATCATCTCGCTCGATTGGTGGTGGTTCAGCCAGTCGCGTCGACCCGATGCGCCAAGCGACGCATCACCAGATACGCCACTGACATTGCATGAACTGGTGCAGCCTGCCGTCTGGCTTTGGGACGGGACACTGACGCGGCAAAGGCTGCAGGCATTGCTGCTCGAGCCCGGCGCGTTGAAACCGGCGATCGGCCTGCCGGCGCAGTTCATGCACGCCGGATGGGATCCGTTCGGCCATTACGACTACGGTGACATTCTGACCGAGCAGGCCGGTGGCAACGACATCGGCTTTCAGGAAACGCTGAAGGATATTCAGCGCCATTCCAAGCGCAACGATCGCGCGCCGAGCAATGCTTTTTCAGAGGAGTCCTGGCAGCGCCTGGAGGCTCTGGTAAAGCGCTTCCAGGATTCCGGCGCCGAAGTGATCCTCATTCTGCCGCCCGTCGCCGGCCCCGTCTATGACTGGATCGCCGCCCAGCCCGAACCCAATCTGGTGAAGGAAGTGCAGCGTCGCCTGCCGACGCTGCCGGCCCTCACTTTCGATTTCCATGATCCCAAGACGCTCGGAACTGATACTTGCGAGTTCGTCGATGGCATTCACGGTGGCGAGGTCACTTACCTGCGCGTGCTCGACGCGATTGCAGCCGATCCCAGCGCCGATCTGGAAAGTGCGGTCGACCGGCCGCTGATCCAGCGGCTCATCGCCGACAATGCGGGTCATGCCAGCCTGAAGCACGATGATCCCGACCGGATGCCGGAGGCAGATTTCAACAGCCTCGGCTGCAGGAAGTAATCAGCGGCCGCTTTTGAGCAGGTCGCGAATTTCGGCCAGCAGCTTCTCGCTTTCGCTCGGCCCAGGCGGCGGTGCCGCCTCTTCCGCTTTCTTGAAGCGGTTGATCTGCTTCACCAGCAGGAAGATGGCAAACGCCACGATCAGAAAATTGATCACGGCATTGAGAAAGACGCCGTAATTGATGGTGACGGCACCGGCTTCCTGAGCGGCCTTCAGCGTGTCGTAATGCGGCCCGCTGAGCGTAAGGAAGAAATTGCTGAAGTCGATGCCGCCCATGATGAAGCCGATCGGCGGCATCAGGACATCTTTGACCAGCGAATTGACGATCCCGGTGAAGGCCGCGCCGATGATGATACCGACGGCAAGGTCGACGACATTGCCGCGCATGGCGAAATCGCGGAATTCCTTGAACACGGTTCTCCCCTCCCTCAGCATTTTGCCCGACGTCATTCTGCCCGACGTCATTCTGGCTGGCATCAGGTTAGGTCAGCCAAGCACGCCCCGCAAGGCATCGACCACCCGTGTCACATCATGGTCCGTCATATCGGGATAGAGCGGGATCGACAACTGGCGCTCGTAATAGGAATCGGCACCCGGCAGATCCAGCTTGCCATAGAGGTCGCGATAGTAAGGCTGCTGGTGCACAGGCAGGTAGTGCACCTGCGTGCCGACACCCTTGGCCTTCAATTCCGCCACCACCTGCGCCCGCGACTTACCAATCGCTGCGAAATCGATCAGCACGGCGTAAAGATGAAGGGCGGCATCATCTCCCGCCTGCTTGGCGACGACCTTGAGGCGTGGCGCCAGTGCCGCCAGTTGCGCGTCATAGAGCGCGGTCAACTGGCGGCGGCGTTCGACAAAGCGCGGCAACTTCCGCAACTGACTTTCACCCAGCGCACAGGCAAAGTCGGTGATGCGGTAGTTCCAGCCCAGCGCCTGCATTTCGTAATACCAGGGATTGGCTTGGCCATCGGGCGCAAAGCCGAGATCGCGGTGCTTGAACTCCGATGGTTCCCGTACCATGCCATGGCTGCGATAGAGCATCATGGTCTTGTATTGTTTGGGATCATTCGTCGTCGTGACGCCGCCTTCGCCCGTCGTCATCGTCTTCACTGGATGCAACGAGAAACAGGCCATCTCGGAAAGCGCACAGGCGCCGACCTTGGCGGTGCTGTTGTTGCCCGATTGATGCACGGTGCCCAATGCATGGCAGGCATCCTCGATAATCTTGATGCCCTTGGCTTCGGTCATCGCCCGGATCGTCGCCATGTCGGCGCAATGGCCGTTGAGATGGACGGGCAGCACCGCTTTGACCTTGGCCGAACCGGCGCGCGCCAAAGCCGCTTCCAGCGCGGCTGGCGTCAGGCGGCCGCTATCGGGATCGACATCGGCAAAAATCACATCCGCACCGCAGAAGCGCGCCGCATTGGCGGTGGCCAGAAAGGTGAGCGTAGGCACGATCACCACGTCGCCCTGCTGCAGCCCCAGCGCAATGCAGGCCAGGTGCAATGCTGCCGTCCCGCTGTTGCTGGCAACCGCGTAGCGCGAACCTACAGCCGCCGCAAAGGCCTGCTCGAACCGACCAACGCCAGGCCCGGTGGTCAGATAATCCGCCTGCAGGGCCTGGGCCACCGCGGCCAGATCGTCCGCATCGATGCTCTGTCGACCATAGGGAAGAAAGGAATTCGTGCTCATGATTCCAGGAGGACATTGGAAATGGAGGAAAATCTATACCGGCTGAACATCCCCTGTGCCAGCGCCAGAACGTCTGCCAACAATTTCTGTTAACCATTCTTCTTTAGAGTCTGACCAAGGATCGCTTGGTATAGTTTTGGTGGCCGCGTGAGTCGGCCATGTTGAGACCGGCAGGGAGCCTCCCAGCATCATGACAGCGTCGGACGAGAACCAGCCTCCAGACGGCGATTCCAGTCCCAAGGTTTTCGTCTATCGCATTCAGCAACGCAAAGGTCTGCCGACCCTACGCGGCGAGATTCTGGCCGAGGATGAGGCCGACGCCGAGCGTCAGTTGCGCCTGAAGCTCCTCTCTCCGTCCCTGCCGCCCCATGTCGATTTCGAAGCCAAGGAAGAAATCGACGCGCGCGAACGGGCGGCAAAGTCGCGCAATGTCCGTCTGTTGCTTGATATTCTGCGGGCGCATCATGATTGGCTGCGGGGCGACGGCGGTGAGCGGGCCGACTTTACCGGCCGCAATATGTCGGGCCTGAAATTGCCCCGCCTCGACCTCTCCATGGCCAATCTGTCCGGCTGCGATTTCTCCGGGACAGATCTCTCCGAAAGCAAGCTGCAGGGTGCCAATCTCGCCGGCAGCAACCTTGCCGGCGCCAATCTCAAGGACGCCGATCTTTCCGGTGCCGATCTCTCCGACGCCAACCTGAAAGGCTCCAATCTCTCCGGTGCCAATCTCGACGGTGCGGATCTATGGCGGGCTAACCTGATGGGGGTCGAGGTGGCCCCGGACGTGCTGCACCGCGCCCTTTCCTGCCGCCACCCAGGCTCAAACCAGCCGAACGACTGATTTAATATCGTTCTATATCAGTATGTTGACCAAATCCTTGCGGGATCAGCCCCGGGATGGGTATCACTGCGCCCACGCCGCGCCCTGGGCGCGAACGAGTCGAGTACGGTCTGGAGTCTCATGAGCGATCTTTTCGAAGGCACGTCCAAGAAGGGCGGCGATTATTCGGCCAAGGATATCGAGGTTCTGGAAGGGCTTGAGCCCGTCCGGCGGCGTCCTGGCATGTATATCGGCGGCACCGACGAACGCGCCCTTCATCATCTGGTCGCCGAAGTGCTCGACAACTCGATGGACGAGGCCGTCGCCGGCCATGCCAGCCGGATCGAGGTCGAGCTCGACAAGGACGGCTATGTCACCGTGCGCGATAACGGCCGCGGCATTCCGATCGACCCGCACCCGAAGTTCAAGGACAAGTCGGCGCTCGAAGTCATTCTCACCACCCTGCACTCCGGCGGCAAATTCTCCGGCAAGGTCTACCAGACCTCCGGTGGTCTCCATGGTGTCGGCAGTTCGGTGGTGAATGCCCTCTCCGACGACCTCATCGTCGAGGTCGCCAAGGATAAGCAACTCTGGGTGCAGAGCTACAAGCGCGGCAAGCCGGTCACCAAGCTCACCAACCAGGGCAACGTCAACCGCCGCGGCACGTCGGTGCGCTTCCATCCTGACCCCGAGATTTTTGGCAAGCTGGCACATTTCAAGCCGAGCCGGCTCTATCGCATGTGCCGCTCCAAGGCTTATCTCTATCGCGGTGTCGAGATCCGTTGGAAATGCGACCCGACACTGGTCCATGACGGCGATGACACGCCGGCCGAGGCTGTGCTGCATTTCCCCGGCGGCCTGATGGACTACCTCAACATGACGCTGGGGACTCGCAAGACCATCACCGCGGCCCCCTATGCTGGCCAGGCAGACTTCACTGATGAACAGGGCCGCCTCGAATGGGCGATCGCCTGGCCGGTCGATGAGGACGGCTTCATCAACTCCTATTGCAACACGGTGCCGACACCCGAAGGCGGCACGCATGAAAGCGGCCTACGCACCGGTCTCACCCGCTCCTTGAAGGCCTATGGCGAGCTGATCGGCAATCGCAAGATCGGCCTGGTCACGTCCGACGACATCTGCGGCAACGCCGCGATGCTGCTCTCGGTCTTCATCCGCGATCCGCAATTCCAGGGCCAGACGAAGGAAAAGCTGGCCTCGCCGGAAGCGACGCGCCTGGTCGACAACATGATCAAGGATCATTTCGACCACTGGCTGTCGAACGATCCGAACCGCGCCAAGGACCTGCTCGACCGCGTGATCGAGAAGGCCGAGGACCGCCTGCGCAAAAAGCAGGACAAGGAACTCTCAAGGAAGACCGCGACGCGGAAGCTGCGCCTGCCTGGCAAGCTCACCGATTGCACCAAGGACGCGATGGCGGGGACCGAGATCTTCCTGGTGGAAGGCGACAGCGCCGGCGGCTCGGCCAAGCAGGCGCGTAACCGCGAGACCCAGGCCGTGCTGCCCTTGCGCGGCAAGATCCTCAACGTCGCATCCGCCACCAATGACAAGCTCGCCGCCAACCAGGAACTGGTCGACCTTATCCAGGCCCTTGGCTGCGGCAGCCGCGACAAGTACAGCGAAGAACGCTTGCGCTACGACAAGGTCGTCATCATGACCGACGCCGATGTCGACGGTGCGCATATTGCTTCGTTGCTGATGACCTTCTTCTACCGCGAGATGCCGCAGCTCATCGAGAACGGCCATCTCTACCTCGCCCAGCCACCGCTTTATCGTCTGGCGCAGGGCGGCAAGGTCGCCTATGCCCGCGACGACGCGCATAAGGAAGCGCTCCTCAAGGGTGAGTTTTCCGGTCGCGGCAAGGTCGAGATCAGCCGTTTCAAAGGCCTTGGCGAAATGCCGGCCAATCAGCTGAAAGAGACGACGATGGATCCGCGCAATCGCTCGCTCCTCAAGGTGCGCATCCCGCACAAATATAACGAGGAAGAGCGCGAAGAAGCGCGCGAGACTGCCGATCTGGTCGAACGGTTGATGGGCCGCAAGGCGGAGATGCGTTTCCAGTTCATCCAGGAAAACGCCCGCTTCGCTCAGAATCTGGATATCTGACGTCCTAGGGCGCCCGCACCTTCCGCCGCAGCTTTCTCTTGCCTCCCGGTGTGAGGGGACCTGCGAACCCAAGCCATCCTCGTTCCGACAAAGCCTTCAGGCGGTCGCTGAACAGGTGCGACTGTGGCAAACCTGCACCGGTGCCAAAGCGGCGCTGGTGACAAATGGTGATGGACGCCACATCCACGCACCTGGACGTGCCGTATCCTGTCCACTACGTTGATGAAGGCTCTTATCGGAAGATGACAATGATGTTTCTGCGCGATCTCGCTTGGGGTGCGGTCGCCCTTCTTGCTTCGACCGCCATGGCCTGGGCCGATCCCGTTGCCCAGGTCGTCAGGCTGAGCGGTACGGCAACAGTGACCCGCGACAATGCAACGGCACAGTTGAAACTGGGCGCGGCGCTTGAGACCGGCGACCGTTTGGCAACCGACGCCACCGGCCGGGTGCGGCTGCAATTGATCGATGGCTCTGTCATCAATCTGGGCTCGCTCGCCAATTTCGAGATTGCCGAAGTCGAAAGCGGTGGCCCCGGGACCGAGCGTCAAGTTGGCCTGGAACTGCTGACCGGCGCCTTGCGCGCATTCGCGGCCCCGGCCACGCCGTCCTCACGTTTTGAAATTCGCACGCCGCGGGCCATCACGGCCGTGCGCGGGACCGAATGGGGCGTCATCGCGATGCCGGCGCAGAGCGATGTCCTGGTCATGAGCGGCCGCGTCGGCGTGCGCAAGAACGAGATTTCAGGTCGCAGCGCGATTTCACTGACCCGCACGTTGGGTGTCACTGTGACAGATACCGGTCTTGGGGCGATCACCCGCTGGCCAAAGGCCCAGGTCGAAGCTTGGCAGGCGGCGACCGATGTGCCTGGCGCGGACGTGCCCTTCGATCTTGGCGCGGCACCGGCGCTCGACCTCCTGCCGCAGGCGCCCCAGACGCCGCAGCAGAATCCCAGTCAGCCACCCCGGAAGCGGACCAGCCGTTGCTTCGATCCCGATACCAGCCTTTGCGACAAGGACGGCAATGGCGGCCGTGACAACGATCGTGACCATGACAATAGTCATGATCACGACAGCGACCATGACCATGACCACGACAGCAACAACAGCTAAAGAAGCTGGTGGCGCAAAAGAAAACGCCGGGAGCGACATCGCGTCCCGGCGTTTTCCATTTCAATGATAGCGCAGTCGATTGCGCGACCGGACAGCGTCCAGTCAAACGTCGGCGTTGATGATCAGCAGATCGACTTCGCGCGGCGCATAAAGCGTGGTGCCATTGCTGAAGGCAAAAAACGCGTGGCCGGAAACATCCTCGCCCGCCGCCGTCACCAAGGTTTCAACGACACCGGCGTCCACCACGGGCTCGTCGGTCAAAATTAGAATGCTGAGATCACCACCATCGCCTTCAATGACAATGGCGCCGCTGCTGTCAGGCAGCAAATCAGCAAGAGAAAGGCTGATGGCGTCGCCGTTACCGGCGTCGCCATCAGTATGAGGTACAATTGGTTGCAAATACTCAGGAGCATCAATCATATCAATTCTCGCTTCAGCGAAGGCCAAGCCGCCCAGCCCCTAAAGGCCGCATTCGCCTAAACCGGTCAGTTCCGAGTCAAAATATGGCACTTCCCATTCAGGAAATGAACCGGCGAATCTTGTCGGTGGATACACCAAAATGTGTGAAGTGAGTTTTTCCCGCACATTTGATCGAAATACCCCTGATCGAACGCCGTGGGTGCCACGTGAGAGGCGTGTGAGGGGCTATATTTGGATGCGTCTGTCCGGCGGTCATTAACCATTCCGGCAAAGCAACGGGGCGGGAACAAGCCCCGCCCCCCTCACTCCCGCCCAGCAAGGGCGTTTAGAAATCCGCGCGGTAGGTCGAATGGCAAGCCCCGCAGGCATCGCCAAGCTTCTTCACCGCACCCGGAAAAGCTGCTGCATCGGTCACGGCAGCGAGTTCCAGCGCGGCGGCACGGGCATCGTTCCGCGCGGCATCGAAACCGGCGCGATCGCTCCAGACCTTTTCCGTGGTGCCCGACTTATCTGAGGCATCGGGAAACAGCGTACCGAAATGCTCCAGTTCCATGGCGATCACCTTTGCCTTCTCGGAAACTTCGGCCTGGTCGAATGTCCCGGCCTTCGCCATGGCGCCGATCGGCTTGAAAGCGCCGCCGATCGTTTCCATGGCCTCTTCCCGGTCATGGCCAAGGCCGGTGGCGCAGCCGGCCAGGATCAAGCCAAGCAATGCCAGGCGCAATTTTGTGACTTTCATCTGGGTACCTCCCTCGAGTCTTCGGATGACACCGAAACCGTAGACGGCGAAAGCTGACAGCAAGCTGAAATTCCGGCGGCCGAACGGGCGGATCGGCCCATCATGAAAGGACCGCCCCAGGAACTTTGCAAGCGCCATACCGTTTCTGGAGCGCGCCGAAGAAACCCCCAGCTGGGAGTAATGCCTTGGGCCGGAAAACTGCCTTGCGCATGTCACGTTGGATGGTGTCCAGCTTGGCCGGCCTGCTCGCCGCCTGCGCCGCCGATCACCAGGGCGAGGCGATCCAGCAGCATTACATCAGTTCCGGCGAAGACCTGCGCAGCACGCCTTATGCCTATAGCAATCCCGCGCCTTATGGCTATCACCTGCCCTGGGGACAGCCGAATGCCGAGACGGTCGGGTATTTGTCCGCCGATCGTTTCGCGCCACGTCCGGGGCTGGTCTGCGAGCGCGGCAGGCATGTCTGCTACACCAGCAACGGCATCGATGCGGCCGAGACTGAACGCTATCTGGGCCCGCGCGGGAAATGGAAACGCGACAAAGCCTACGGCACGCCACAGACCTATTTCATGATGCCGTGAAGCGCGCGCCGACGTTCAGTGCCGCACGGATGCATCCTCAGCTGCCGAAAAGCCTGTGGAAATAATCGATATCCAAAGCCGCGGGTGGGCCCTATAGTGATCCGGTCACTGCCGAAGCTTGCGATACATGTTCAGTACGGGCCCTTCGAGGCAGCTCGTAGTGCCTGAACGGCGTCAGCCAATGAACGCGACACCGACTCTCACGTCGATATCGGCAGAATAACAACCTCGCCGCCCGCACGCTGGGTCGCCCGAGAGAGGCACAGGCGGAGATCCGTCTCCGCAAGGCCAAATGATCTGCCACGCTGGCCTTAGCACTCCATCGCTGCTGATTGTTCCGTTACGCCTGCATTTACTCAATAATGATGGAGAACAAACGTGATCACCCGCCAACCATTGTCCCGACAGGTTGAGGAATCGCAGCGCATTGCGCGCGAGACACGCAATCGCGAGCGGCACCGTGAGCAGGAAATGCTGAACGAGAAGGCAAAGGAAAGCGCCGTCTTTGCTGAAAGGACCGCGCAGCTCCGCGCGACCCGCTTGGCAAAGGAAGCCGGCGACCGCGAGGTGGCGCAGCAAGCACTGGCCGCCAAGCTGGCAGCCCCCGCCAAAAAGGCTACCAGGACCAAATAGCGACATCGACGCGCCGGCATCATCCGCCGGCCGGGACTGATGCTATCGGAAGCGATGGCGAGGCGATGTGGGCGCCGGACAAGCGACGGCTCTTTGGCCCACGAGACTGCTTGTGCCGGCACCCCTCATGCATTCCGCCTGCCGGCAGCGTCAGGCCCCCCTTGTCCGGAGAGAAAATGGCATGAAGTACTTCACCTCACCGATCGTGCTGCCGATCCTGATTTTCCTGGTCGTCGCGGCGCTGGTTTTCCTGCGTCAGGTGACCTGACGCTGGGACTGAGCCAGAGGGACGATTTCGCAGCGGCGTATCGGCTGCGTCGGCGGGCCTTGCTTGATAGGCCCGCGGTCACAAAGCTGCCGAGGTGCGGTGATATTCCATGTATTTGTGGCGGGTCGCGATGCGGTCGGCCAGATACTTTGCATCGTGCCAAACGCCCCAGATGAAGCTCGATCCACGCCTTGACTGCCATGGCAGGCCAAGGAAGTAGATGCCCGGCACTTCCGACACACCGCGCTGATGCTTCGGCTTCCCCTTCTCGTCGAAGGTATCGACCTTCATCCAGCTGTAATCGGCGGAGAAGCCCGTCGCCCAGATGATCGACGTGACACCTGCCTCGGCAAGATTAAGTTCACGGATCGGATGCGTCATGCAAGCCGGATCCGGATCGATCTTGCGCGCCTCTGGCTCGGGTGGCAGGTCAAGGCCGTTGGCCGCGATGAAGGCGTCGGCCTCGTCCAGCACCGACAGATAATTGGCATCGCCCTTGGCGACATTCGCCACCAGATCGCCGGCGAAACGCATCACGCCCGCTTCGCAACTCTGCGTCCTCCCGACCAGCGTCACGCCGAGTGCTGCAAGGCGGCGAAAATCGATCGTGTAGCCGCCATGGGCACCGCTCACCGCAATGGTGACATGCTCCATGCCGGGGCCGCGAGTCTCGAGATCCCATTTGCCGAGAACGCCCAGCCACCAGCAGAAATCCCGCCCCCGATAGGCGCGCGGCGGCCGGTCATGCGGGCCGACGGAGAGAAACACCTGCCGGCCGGCGCGCGCCAGTTCATCGGCGATCTGCACGCCGGACGAGCCCGCACCGACCACCAGAATGGCACCCGTCGGCATCTGCGCCGGGTTGCGATAGGCGCTGGAGTGGATCTGCACGATCCCTGTCTCAGCCGGGACCATGGCAGGAATGATCGGCACCTGGAACGGGCCGGTCGCGGCCACGACGTTGTTGGCCTCGAACACACCCTGGCTCGTCTCGATGCGAAAACCCGGCCGGCCCGCGTTCTTCTCCACGCGCTTCACGTCGACACCACAGCGAATGGGGGCGGCGATCATCTTGGCATAGGCCGCGAAGTAATCCGCGACTTCTTCCTTGGATGGAAAACCATCCGGCCCGGTGACGGGGAATTCCATGCCCGGAAAACGGTCGTGCCAGGCCGGACCATTGGCCACCAGCGAATCCCAGCGCTCGGAGCGCCAGCGCTCGGCAATGCGATGCCGCTCGAGCACCACATGCGAAAGACCGCTCTTGCTCAAATGCTCGCTCATGGCGAGGCCCGCCTGACCACCGCCAACGACCAGCGTGTCCACCTTCTCAACCTGCATAGAACCAGCCTCTTCCTTCGTCCGACATGCCGGACCGTGCAACCGACTGGAGGAAAGATCTAGCAGCGCCCGTACCGATCAGAAAATACTATTTCCCTGGGTTCGAGATAGGTAAAGGTAATCTACGGGTTCACGGCATGCCCCTGTGGGGGCGTGGCGCGTCAGCTCTGCCAGCCATCCACAAACGGAAAGCGCTCGGCCCAGAACGTCGCCAAGCGCGGATCGGAATCCGTGCGCCGCACGGCTTCCGCCAGCCCGGGTGCCACCTCATCAAAACGCCGCCGCCCAGGCGACCAGCGCGAGGCCGTGGCCACGTAAAGATCGAGCACGGAGAGATCGTCACCAAGAAGATACCGGCCGGGCTTCACTTGCGCCCCCATCACACCCCAGCAATGCGCGATGCGGTCATAGATGTGCGCCTTGGCGGAT
>NZ_JAXCLX010000001.1:2452111-2454806 GCF_034044635.1 Dongia rigui | reverse complement strand
GTCTTGCCGTGGTCAACGTGGCCGATCGTGCCAACGTTGCAGTGCGGCTTGTTACGCTCGAATTTAGCCTTCGCCATCTTCTTTACTCCGTCAGTATCTGTCGCGGTTCGCTCAGGCCATCTTGGCGCGGACTTCGTCCGCAACCGCCTGGGGAACCTGCTCATAGTGGTCGAAAGTCATGCTGTACTGGGCACGGCCCTGGCTCATCGAGCGCAGAGTGTTCACATAGCCGAACATGTTGGCCAGCGGCACCATCGCGGTGATGACGCGGGCGTTACCGCGGCTGTCCATGCCCTGGACCTGGCCACGACGCGAGTTGAGATCGCCGATGACGTCGCCCATGTAGTCTTCCGGGGTGACGACTTCGACTTTCATCATCGGCTCGAGCAGGCGCGGACCGGCTTTCGGAATGGCTTCGCGGAAGCAGGCGCGCGAGGCGATGTCGAAGGTCAGCACGTTCGAGTCAACGTCATGATAGGCGCCGTCGATCAGGGTCGCCTTGAAGTCGATCAGCGGGAAGCCGGCGATGACGCCCGTTTCCTTGGCGAGCTTCAGGCCCTTTTCGACGCCCGGCACGTATTCACGCGGCACCGAGCCACCGACGACGGCATTCTCGAACACGAAGCCGGCACCGGCTTCGAGCGGCTCGAAGCGGATCTTGACGCGGGCGAACTGGCCCGAACCACCGGTCTGCTTCTTGTGGGTGTAGTCGTGCTCGACCTTCTTGGTGATGCTTTCGCGATACGCCACCTGCGGCGCACCCACGTTGGCTTCGACCTTGAATTCGCGCTTCATGCGGTCGACGAGAATTTCGAGATGGAGCTCGCCCATGCCCTTAATGATCGTCTGGCCGCTTTCCGGATCGGAATTGACGCGGAAGCTCGGGTCTTCCTGCGCGAGGCGGTTCAAGGCCACGCCCATCTTTTCCTGATCGGCCTTCGACTTCGGCTCGACGGCCACTTCGATGACCGGCTCCGGGAATTCCATGCGCTCGAGCACGATCGGGTGCGCGGGGTCGCAAAGGGTGTCGCCGGTGGTGGTGTTCTTCAGACCGCAGAGCGCGACGATGTCGCCAGCGCGGGCTTCCTTGATGTCTTCGCGGCTGTTGGCATGCATGAGCAGCATGCGGCCGACGCGCTCTTTCTCTTCCTTCACCGTGTTGAGGACGGTGGTGGCCGAGTTGAGGATACCGGAATAGACGCGCACGAAGGTGATCGAACCGACGAACGGATCGGTCATGATCTTGAACGCCAACCCTGAGAACGGCTCGTCATCCGAGCTCTTGCGGGTCATTTCCTGGTCGCTGTCGACAGCGACGCCCTTCATGTCCGGAACGTCGAGCGGCGACGGCAGGAAATCGACGACGGCGTCCAGCATGGGCTGCACGCCCTTGTTCTTGAAAGCCGAACCGCAGAGCACGGGCACGAACGCGCCCGAATTGGTGCCCTTGCGGATGAGCTTCTTCAGCGTGTCGACGTCCGGCTGCTTGCCTTCGAGATAGGCTTCCATGACCTGGTCGTCGAGCTCGACGCACATCTCGACGAGACGGGCGTGATATTCTTCGGCCTTCTCCTTCATGTCGGCGGGAATGTCACCGACGACGAATTCGGCGCCGAGGCTTTCATCTTTCCAGATGACACCCTTCATGGCGACGAGATCGACGAGACCGGCGAATTCGCTTTCCGAACCGATCGGGAGGTGGATCACCAGCGGCTTGGCGCCGAGGCGATCGACGATCATGTCAACGCAACGATAGAAATCGGCGCCGATGCGATCCATCTTGTTGACGAAGCAGATGCGCGGCACGCCGTACTTGTCGGCCTGGCGCCACACCGTCTCCGACTGCGGCTCAACGCCGGCAACCGAGTCGAACACCGTGACGGCACCGTCGAGCACACGCAAGCTGCGCTCGACTTCGATGGTGAAGTCGACGTGGCCCGGGGTGTCGATGATGTTGATACGGTGATCGTTCCAGAAGCAGGTGGTGGCAGCCGACGTGATGGTGATGCCGCGCTCTTGCTCCTGCTCCATCCAATCCATCGTCGCCGTGCCTTCATGCACTTCGCCGATCTTATAGGACTTGCCGGTGTAATAGAGGATGCGCTCGGTCGTGGTGGTCTTGCCGGCATCGATGTGGGCCATGATGCCGATATTGCGGTATCGCTCGAGCGGAGTAGTGCGCGCCATGATGCGGTTTCCTTGCTCTTACCAGCGATAGTGCGAGAAGGCCTTGTTGGCCTCCGCCATACGATGGGTGTCTTCGCGCTTCTTCACCGAGGCGCCGCGGTTGTTGGCGGCGTCGAGGAGTTCGGCGGCAAGACGGTCGGTCATGGTCTGCTCGGAACGGCCACGGGCAACGGTGATGATCCAGCGGATCGCCAGCGCCTGGGCGCGGTCCGGGCGAACTTCGACCGGCACCTGATAGGTAGCACCACCGACGCGGCGCGAGCGCACTTCAAGGTGCGGCTTCACGTTGGTGAGGGCTTCGTGGAACAGCTTCACCGGATCGGCGCCCTTCGACTTCTTCTCGACGCTCGCGAGAGCGCCGTAGACGATGGTCTCTGCCGTCGACTTCTTGCCGGCATACATAAGGCTGTTCATGAACTTGGTGAGCACGATATCGCCGAACTTGGCATCCGGCAGAACTTCGCGCTTTTCAGCGGCGTGACGACGCGACATCTCTCAGATCTCCTTA